>JBGOVA010000282.1:0-4344 GCA_041477875.1 Micropepsaceae bacterium
AAAAAGCGCGAGCGGTCGAGTGTGGGCAGGTCGGCGCGCGGGCACACTTGCGCCCAAGCTGCGGGTTCGCCGTCGACATACGCGATGAGGCCGGGCGGCGGGCCGGCCTCCACGAGCTTGCGGTAGCGCGCCTTGTTCTTCGCACCGGAGCCCGCGACGTAGTCCTTGTGCGGGACGCGCCAGTAGGCACACCAGCACCCGACGCAAGCGCCGAACGGCCCCATCACCAGCTCGAAGTCGCGCCAACGGTTTGGCGTCAGCGGGCGGATCGTGATCTGCGGCATCGTCGTGCTATTCGCCCAAATTCTCACGCACGGCGTCCGCGTCACGCGCTTCCTGAAGTGCGGTGAAAATGGCGCCGACGATCGTCAGCGCCACGTGAACGGAGACCAAGGTGACGGCATGGGGCCAATCCGAAGGCATGGACAGAATCCAAGCGGCAACTGCGGCGGTGATGACGGTAACGACGATGGAAACAGGAGCGGCGCAGCATTGCCTTGTACGCGCTGAACGCGATCTTGGCGTCGTCCGCGTACTGGCCCGGATTCAATGCGCGCAGGTTGAGCCACGTCGCGAAAAAGCTAGCAACAGCGAAAAGCGTGGCTGCGATGTACCAATAGCGCCAGCTGCCGGGGCCCAGTGTGGTTGACGCGAGGACCGCGAACAGGATGATTTCGAACAAGCCCATGATCGGCACCATGAAGAGCACGTCGGCACCCGCACGGGTCAGGAACGGGGCGCGCTGGCACACGCGAAAGAAGATGACGAGGCTCAAGATCACGCTCATCAGCCACAAGATCAGGCGCACCAGCGTGTCGTCTTGCGTGCGGAAGATTTCGATGAGCGAAAAGGCGGCCGCCGACAGAATGCCGCCCTGCAACAGGCTTGCGACCTGGATAACGAGGTCGGCCCCTTGGCCCTTGAACCGTTGCGTCAGTTCGGCACGATCCAATTGCTTCGACATGACCTTCCCTCCTCGCGTGTTTCGCACGCATTCAACTGCGGACGGAGTTTGTGAGGAAGTGCCGTCGCCGCCGTTTCCCTCAGGAATCCGGCTGGTGCTAGTCTTGCCGCGGCCAGGAGCGAGCTATGAGCGACAGTCTGCTGTTTCATGAGGGCAACCGGCGTCTGCAAGACGCGTTCGAAAGCCGGCGCATCGCCGACAGGCTCGAACAGGTGACGACGCGGACCGCCTTTACCGTCGACGACAAGGAGTTCATCGAGGGCGCGCCGTTCTTCTTCCTTGCGACGGCGGACGCCGAGGGGCGGCCGGATTGTTCGTTCAAGGGCGGAATGCCGGGTTTCGTACGCGTGACGGGGACAAGCGAGCTGGCGTTTCCCGACTACGACGGCAACGGGATGTTCAAGAGCCTCGGCAATGCGCTCGTCAATGCGCATGTCGGGCTGTTGTTCATCGCGTTCGGCGAGAAGCCGCGGCGGCTGCGCGTCAACGGGCGGGCCGCGGTCGGCCGCGACGATCCGCTGATCCGGGAATTTTCCGGCGCGCAGTTGCTGGTGCGCGTTCAGGCGCGCGCGATCTTTCCGAACTGTCCGCGGTATATCCCGGACGGCAGCGCGCCGTCGCGGTATTGCCCGCGCCCCGGGTACGATCCGCCGGAGCCCGCGTGGAAGGGTTTTGACACCTTCAAGGACTATGTGCACCCGCGGCAACCGACACCCAAATAGCCGCGACAGATTGCGGGGACATAATAGATTTCGATTCGCTCCGGTGCGGCCGCAATTGTCGCGGTGGACGCAGCGGCGTATATTGTCGCCTCGCGCTGGTCATGCGCGACGATCGGTATTTCTCTGCGTCGGAATTTCGGGATGCGGGCCTCATGGAAAGCGTAACATTGTTACGGGTATGTGACGGCAGAAACCGCGCATATCCGCCAATGTTACGCTGTTACGCTTTGAGGGACCCGTCGAATTCGATTACGGGAATAACAGGGAAAAGCGGGATCCGCCGGCGCTAAAGCTACGGCGGACAGGCGGGAAACGGTGAGGAGAGACATGATGCGCTATCGCCACGATCCAGAAGGCTTGCGGCTTCCGATCAAGCTCGACACGACGTCGAACGGCGAGTTCGCACCGGTGCCGCTCGAGCCGTATCACGAGCAAGCGATCGCGCACGCACATGCGTGCGTCAGCGACAATGCGCGGCGGCGCGGGATGGGACGGCGCGAGTTCATGGTGTCGACATGCGGGGCGGCGACGGCGCTCCTCGCGCTCAACGAGGCGCATGCGGCGCAGGGGCGCACGGGCGGCGTGTTCGATCTGCCGAAGGTGGCGGGGGTCGATATGGACGTGGCGGCGGCGGCGCTCGATGGCGAGGAGTTCGTCTTCGACGTGCAGAACCATCACGTGAATGCGCTCGGGCGCTGGCGCAATCCGAATTCGCCGTGGATCAAGGGGCTCAAGAATTTTCCGAATTCGGCATGCACGCACGACATCGGGCCTGGCGAATACGCCTATGTAAATTGCTTCAACGGCGAGAACTACATCAAAGACGTGTTCCTCGATTCCGACACGCAGGTCGCGGTGATGTCGATGGTGCCCTCGACCTTCGAGAATGCGCCGCTGACGATCGAGGAGGCGGATGCTACGCGCGCGCTCGTCGAGAAGCTGGGCCGGGGGCAGCGGCTCTTCCTCCACGGCAAGGTCAATCCGAACCTGCCGGGCGACATGGAGCGGATGGAGGAGCTCAAGAACAAATGGGGCATCATTGCGTGGAAGAGCTACACGCAATGGGGTCCGGACGGCGCGGGCTATTTTCTCGACGACGAGAAAGTCGGCATTCCCTTCATCGAGAGGGGGCGCGCGCTCGGCATCAAGATCGTTTGCGTGCACAAAGGACTGCCGTTCGGCAAGCGGAGCTACGAGCATTCGACGTGTCGCGATATCGGCGTCGTGGCGAAACGTTTTCCCGACATGATCTTCATGATCTATCACTCGGGGTTCGACATGGCGCGCGCCGAGGGGCCGTACGACGCGGCGACGGCGGATGCGGGCGTCGATGCGCTGGTGAAGTCGCTCATCGACAACGGCGTGAAACCGAAGTCGAACGTCTACTGCGAACTGGGCTCGACGTGGCGCTTCCTGATGCGCGATCCCACGCAAGGCGCGCATGTGTGGGGCAAGTTGCTCAAGCATGTCGGCGAGAACAACGTGATGTGGGGCACGGATTGCATCTGGTACGGCTCGCCGCAGGATCAGATCCAGGCGTTCCGCGCGTTCCAGATTTCGGACGAACTGCAGGCCAAGCACGGCTATCCGAAACTGACGAAGGAGTTGAAGGCGAAAATCTTCGGGCTCAACGCGGCGAAGATTTACGGGGTCGACGTGCCGACGCAGCGCAAGCGCGCGGCGAGCGATGCGCTGGCGCGGGAGAAGCAGGCTTATCTCGAAGAGCGCGATCCGAGCTTCGTCACCTACGGGCCGAAGACGCGGCGCGCGTTCTTCGCGCTCAGGCGCGAGCAGGGCGGGCGGCCCTAGCGTGCGTGAGCTTGCTCTACTCGGCCGCGACGGCCTGCGGGCGCGTCGCGCGCCAGGCGACGGCGAGGGCGCACATCAGGAGGAAGGCCGAGACGAAGAACGGGGCGCCGAGGATGGGGACGCCGGCGGGCAGGGCGGTCTTGTGGTCGATCGCGAGGGCAAAGACGGTGGTGTAGAGCGGCGGGGCGATGATCGAGGCGATGCCCATGAGGCTGCCCAGCGCGCCTTGCAGGCGGCCTTGCTCGGACGGGCTGACGGTTTGGGTCATCAGGGTTTGCGCGGCGGGACCGTAGAAGCCCCACAAAGCGCCGATGGGGATCGCGATCCATACCGACATCTCGGTCGGACCGATCGCGTAGATCAGAAACGCGGTGATGCCGAACATCAGGCCCGTGATGATCGAGCGGCGCGCGCCCAAGAGCTTCACGACCGGGCCCACAAGGCCGCCTTGGACGACGATGCTGGCGACACCGGTCGCGGCGAGCGCGAGCCCGTTGGTCT
Organism: Micropepsaceae bacterium; assembly: GCA_041477875.1. Classification (GTDB taxonomy): domain Bacteria; phylum Pseudomonadota; class Alphaproteobacteria; order Micropepsales; family Micropepsaceae; genus SZUA-430. The sequence continues at coordinate 3,997 of JBGOVA010000282.1, forward strand.
TCTCGCTCCAGCCGTAGCGGTACATCGTGAACCAGACGAAGACGGCCGGGTAAACGTTGTGCGCGACCATATAGAAGAACTGCGCGGTCGCGAGGCCCGCAAGCTGCGCGTTCGAAGCGAGGAGGCGCAGCGAGCCGAAGAAGTTCGCGTTGGCGAAGGAGAGCTTCGTGCTGCGCCGTTCGACGGGGAGCGACTCCGGCAGGATGAAAAAGCCGTAGAGCGCATTCAGGAGGCTGAAGCCGGCGGCGACCCAGAACGGCAAGCGTGGGTCGAAGCTGCCGGCATAACCGCCGAGCGCCGGGCCGAGGACGAACCCGATGCCGAAGGCCGCGCCCATCAGGCCGAAGG
>JBGOVA010000168.1:0-10174 GCA_041477875.1 Micropepsaceae bacterium
AATGGTTGGCTCATCACATCGCGAAGGGCTTGGCGCCGCTGCTCGCGGTCCAAGCCGAACTCAACAAAGAGCCGATTGCGAAGGCCGAGCCGTTGCCGGAGGCCGTTGCGCCAATAGAACCGCCGGCGCCGAGCGACGACGAAGGCGCGCCCGCGGAAGATGCGGAGGCGAGCGATACGAGCGAGGCGCCCGACACGACGGATGCGGCCGAACAAGCTGCGGCGAGCGACGCTGCACCCGCCGGCGTTCGTCTGTTCGCGTCGCCGCTGCAGGGCATGGCGAGGGGCTTGGCGTTTCAGATTTACGAGAATCTGGGGTCGGTTTCGCGCCAGTCGGTGATGCGAGAGCTTCGTGCCGTCGCGCAGGCCGATCGCGGGCCGTTGCGGCGCCTCGGTGTTCGCTTCGGCGCGTTCTCGATCTTCCTGCCCGCGCTCGTGAAGCCGGGCGCGGCGCGGCTGAAGGCGCTGTTGTGGGCCGTGCATCAAGGCATCAGCGACGTGCCGCCTCCGCCCGGCGCGGGGCTGACGTCGCTGCCGTCGGATCCCGGTGTTCCCGCCGGCTTCTATGAAGCGGCGTGATTTCGTCTGTGCGGGGCGCGGGCGGTCAGGATCGACATGCTCGAACGCTTGGGCGAGATCATCCGCGGCAAAGGGCAGAACGGTCAGATGCCGGAAACATTCGCCGCGTCGCCCGACATGATGTCGGTGCTCGGCTGCGGCGAAGAGGATTTGGCACAAGTTCTGCGCGGGCTTGGCTTTCGCGAAGCGCGCGTGAAGAACGAGGCCGGCGAAGAGACCACGCAATGGCAACAGCGGCCACGCCGCGAAGAGCGTCGTCACAAGCCGCGGCCGCAAAGGACGGAAGCGGCGCGACCTCCGCGACGCGCGGCGGTCACAGCCGCACCCTACGGCACCCCGGCGACCGAGCCGGCGCCGCCCAAGGAAGAACGAGTGCCCCAGCGCGAGGAGCGTCAGGCGCCTCGGCCAGAGCACAAGGCGCGCGGCAAGGACCGCAAGCCGCGACGTGACGACGACAAGGACCGGCCGCGCGAGCGCCGCCCCGAGAAGCCGTTCGTCGTCGATCCGGATTCGCCCTTCGCGGCGCTCGCGGCGCTCAAGTTCAGGAAGTAGAGCACTTGCAGCGGATCGATAAATTTCTCTGGTTCGCGCGGTTCACCAAAAGCCGAACGCTGGCCGCGTCGATCGTGTCGGCGGGTCGCGTGCGCATCAACGGCGAGCGCTGCGAAAAACCAAGTTCGGCGATCAAGATCGGCGACATGCTGACCTTCCCGGCCGGCGCGCATGTCCGCGTGATCAAGGTGCTTAACGGCGGCGAGCGACGAGGGCCGGCGAGCGAGGCGCGCTTGCTTTACGAAGACCTCACGCCACCTCCTGTACCGAGAGCGGAGGCGGTCGCGCCGCAGGCAGAGCGGGCGAAGGGTTCGGGGCGGCCGACGAAGCGCGACCGGCGCGCGATCAGCGACTTTACGCACGAGCGAGAACGCGACGATTGAGCCTTGATCTCGCACTCACGAAAGGGTTGTTGCGGCAAGTGCGAAGTGCTAGGCGTGAACTTCCACCGCAAATCACGAACCAACGGGCTGCGGGCACGAGACCGTCGTCATGACCTACATCGTCAATGAGAGCTGCATCAAATGTAAGTTCATGGACTGTGTGGAGGTCTGCCCGGTCGACTGTTTCTACGAAGGCGAGAACATGCTCGTCATCCATCCCGACGAGTGCATCGATTGCGGCGTGTGCGAACCCGAATGCCCCGTCGACGCGATCAAGCCGGACACCGAGCCGGGACTCGAGAAGTGGCTCGCGCTCAACAAGGACTTTGCGAGCAAGTGGCCCAATATCACGGTTAAGGGCGAGGCGCCGGCGGACGCCAAGGAATTCGAGTCCGTTCCGGACAAGTTCGAGAAGTTCTTCAGCCCAAAGCCCGGCCAGGGGACCTAGTTTTCCCCATTTCACAGTTGAGTGCGACACTTATTACCATTTACGGGCGAGCAGGAAAGTCCAGGTTTTCCGCCATTTGAAGTTCGTTTGTGTTAGTTGTGACGTAACCGAAATATAAGTTAACGCCCTGGTACGCCTTTATTTTTCCCACTTTCCGTGTTACATTTACGACACTTGGAACTGACGACAGAAAACTGGCGGTCTGAACCCGTGGGGACGCAACCCAACCTCCGTGAACTTGGGGGCCTCCGCGAACGCGGTGCGAAAGCACCGCACCGGACCGTTTTCAAATCGGAGTTCGAGAAACGGCATCGCCCGGCCTTGCTGCGCGGTGCCGCTCGTCTGCGTGATCAGAAGTCTGCGGCCAGCTCCAAGGCGAACGAGAAAGACAGAGCCCGAATGAGCACGAAGAAAACTGCGACAAAGCCGGTGGTGGTGGCTAAGGCCGGGAAGACAGCCGTCAAGGCGTCATCCAAGGCGCACGCCAGGGTTGAAGTCAAGTCTGGTCACAAGCCGGAAGCGAAGAAGCCTGAGCTGAAGGCGGTTCCGAAGACGGATCCCAAGGTCCTTCACAAGGTCGATTCGAAGCCGATCCAGAAGATCGAGCCGAAGCTTGTCGCCGGTATGAATTTGAAGCCGGTGGCCGGCGCGCCGCTTGCCGTCAAGGCCGTGCCGAAGCCGGAGAAGAGGAAGCCCGACTTCCGCACGAACGACTGGGTCGTTTACCCTGCGCACGGCGTGGGCCGGATCGTCTCGGTCGTCGAGCAAGAAGTGGCTGGGATCAAGCTTGAACTCTTCGTGATCAATTTCGACAAGGACAAGATGACCTTGCGGGTTCCCGTCGCGAAAGCGACGTCGATCGGCATGCGGCGCCTGTCTTCGCCAGACGTGGTTGCGACAGCGTTGCAGACGCTCAAAGGCCGCGCGCGCATCAAGCGCACGATGTGGAGCCGCCGGGCGCAGGAATACGAGGCAAAGATCAACTCGGGCGACCTGATTTCGATCGCCGAAGTGGTCCGCGACCTGCACCGCGCGAGCGGCCAGCCGGAGCAGTCGTACTCGGAGCGCCAGCTCTATGAGGCGGCCCTTGGCCGCATGGCGCGAGAGGTTGCGGCGGTCGAGCGGATCGACGAGGACGCGGCCGTGAAACGTCTCGAAGTGGCGCTGCAAAGGGCGGCCTAAGCCACTCAGTTTCGAGGGGAACTGGAAAAGGCCTGGGGCGTTAGCGCCGTAGGCCTTTTTCCATTCGCGCGCTGTCGTTTAGAATTGATCTAAAGAGTCTTGACGCGCGCACAAAGAATACCCAACTAGGCTTGTAGGAATTCAGGAGCAAGAGGATATGGGCATGTTCGATACGTCTCAGGCGGTGAGGGCTAACAGAGCTTTCATCAAGAAGACGATGTCGACCAAATTGCTGGATGCCGAGCACGAGCTGGAACTCGCGCGTGCGTGGCGCGACCGCCAGGACCGGAAGGCTCTGGACGAGTTGACCACGGCGTATTTCCGGCTGGTCGTCGCCGTCGCCGCGCGCTTCAAGAACTACGGCCTGCCGATGGGCGACCTCATGCAAGAGGGCGTCGTCGGGTTGATGCAAGCGGCGCAGCGGTTCGATGCGGAACGCAACGTGCGCTTTGCGACCTACGCCACGTGGTGGATCCGCGCGGCGATCCAGGACTATGTCCTGCGCAACTGGTCGATCGTGCGTTTGACCTCGACCGCGACACAGAAATCGCTGTTCTTCAACCTGCGCCGGCTGAAGGCGAAGATTCAGGGCAACCCGTCGAAGGACCTTTCGCGCGAGGGCGCGCTCAAGATCGCCGACGCGTTGCGGGTATCCGTCGGCGACGTCGAGGAGATGGATGCGCGGCTGACGGGCGGCGACCGGTCGCTGAACGCGGCGCCGGGCGAACCCGGCGAGACCGAGTGGCAAGACCTATTGACCGATGAGCGCGCGCGGCCCGACGAGCACGTCATGCTGACGCGCGACGCGACGACGCGCGCGAAGTGGATCAACCTTGCGCTCGACACGCTCACGCCGCGCGAACAGGTTATCATTCGCGAGCGCCAGATGCAGGAAGACTCCGTGACGCTCGAGTCGCTCGGCGAGCGTTTGGGAATCTCCAAGGAACGCGTGCGCCAGATCGAAGCCAGCGCGCTGACGAAGTTGAAGCGCGCATTGCTGGAGCAAGTCGGAGACCCGGTCGAAGCTGGGCTGATTGCGGCCTAATCCAAGATTTCGATCTGTTCGGGATGGGTCAGTTCGAGTTCTGGCCCGTTCAAGAGTGAAATCCAGCCACGCACCCTGACCCGCTTTGCGTTCCACGCGAGCGGGTCGATCCTTGCTTTCGCCATGCGCCTGACGTCGCGCGGTGAGATCGTCACCGTGAAATCGCTGCGGTAGTCGCTTCCGAAATTCAGAAAGATGCGGTCGCGCCGCTCGACGGCGGCCGCAACCGTGCCCTCGACGATCTGAAACGTGCCGATGTCCGCGTCGAGATCGCCAACCGCCCGCACGCGGTAGAACGGCAGAGCCCAGATGCCGCGCTTTGCCTTGCGCGCCTCGCCCTCGCGCACGAGTAGGGCTTGCGCGCATTTTCTCGCGTCGGGCTGCGTGTGCACGCGCGCGAAACCGTCCGATACCAGGCGTGCCTGGATCCACTGTTTTTCCGCGCCGACGAAGACGTAAGCCAGGAGATCGCCATGGCGATCCACGCTGCGATCGTCGAAGGCGAAATCGACTGTCCGATTGAGAACGAGTTTCGAGAGCGCCGCCTTCCCTTCCATCGCGAGCGGCCAATCAACGACGTTCGAACGACCCAGAGAAAGCATGGGCGCCTGAATCGCGGCCAGGCGGACATGACGCCCGTCGGCGACATCGAAAGACGCGCCATCGGTCACCGCCGTCACTTCGACCCGCTCCGCGATTGCGAGGGCGCAGTCTTTGGGGGGCACATCTGCAGCGCCGGTCGCGCCTACGACGAGCAACAAATAAATCGAGAACGCGAGCGCGTGTCTCATGCCGCCTTCGCAAGCACGACGATGGAGATGCCGCGCGCGGGTGACGCCTTGCTTCCGTTTTGGTAGGCGTGAGGAAGGCTGCCGGGAAAAGCCAGCACTTCGCCGGATGCCACTTCGTAACGCTCGCCGGCGACGAAGATGACCACGTGGCCGTCTAGGCAGGTGAAGTACTCGCGCGTATTCGGCAGATGCGGCGTGCCGCGCATGTTGGCGCCGGGCGCGAAATCCATGATGTTGAGCAACTCGCCGGGCGCGGGCTCCGGCACGAGCGGGCGCAGCGTGACACCGCCGCTGGGGCGTTGCGCGGCGATGTCGTCTTGGGTCCATTTTCGCACGCGCGCTCGCGGCGCGCCTAGCAGTTCGTCGATCGGCGAACCCAACGCACCCGCAACCTTCACGAGAACGGCGAGCGAGGGATTGCCTTCGCCCGATTCCAGGTTGGCAATGGTGGAGCGCGGCACGCCCGCGGCTTTGGCCAACGTGTCTTGCGTCAGCCCGCGAACATGGCGCAATGCCGCCAAATTGCGCGCTAGATTCCCCGCCACTTGTTCAGGCTCATCCATCGGATCGATCTTTCGCCAAGCCGTTGGACAGCGCGCTCGCCCGCCGCCCATTGCCTCTCCATGTTGCCGCTCGAAGGAGACGCATCATGGAAAGCAAAACCACAACCGATCTTAGCGGACTTCGCGTCGCCGTCACGGGCGGGACTTCGGGTCTCGGTCTGGCGCTTGTCAGAGCCCTGACGGGGCGCGGCGCGCGCGTCGCCTTTGTCGCCCGCACGGCGGCCGCGGTCGACCGGATCGCGCGCGAGACCGGGGCCGCCGGCATCGTCGGCGACGTTGGGGTCAAGGACGACATCTATCCCCTCGCCTTGCAGATCACCGGACGGCTCGGCGGGCTCGACGTGCTCATCAACAGTGCGTCGAGTTTGGGGCCGGTGCCGCTGGCAGCCTTGGGCGACACGGCGTGCGAGGACCTGGAGCAGGCGCTCGCCGTCAATCTGGTGGGGCCGTTTCGTTTGACCAAGGCGTTGCTCGGCGCGCTCGCGGCCTCCGCGCGCGAGGGCAAGGGCGCGGTCGTGCTCAACGTGTCGAGCGATGCCGCCGTGAACGCCTATGCGAATTGGGGTGCCTATGGCGCGAGCAAAGCGGCGTTGCGTCACCTGAGTGCGATCTGGAACGAAGAGCTCGTCGGCGAGGGCGTGCGTTTCCTCTCCGTCGACCCCGGCGACATGGATACGCCGTTGCATGCGCTGGCCGTGCCCGACGCCGATCCGATGACGCTGAAGCGGCCGGACGCGTCGGCCGACGAATTGATCGCGGCGATCGCGGGCGCGCTGCCGGCGATGAAGGCCGCGAAAGTCGTCGGAGCGTTTTGATGATCGCCGCCGCCCGCCCGCAAGCGGGACCCACCAAGCTGTTGTTCGTCGATGCGCGCGGCGACATGCGACACGTCAAATCCTCGGCGTTGGCGAACCTGATGCGTGCCGGCGACATCGTCGTCGCCAACGACGCGGCAACGCTCCCCGCGAGTTTGCACGGGACGCATGCCCCGAGCGGTGCGCCGATCGAGATACGCCTTGCCGCGCGCAGATCGTTCGATGAGGCGCTGCGGTTCACGGCCGTTCTCTTCGGCGCCGGCGATCACCGCACGCGCACCGAAGATCGTCCCCCGCCCGCACCAATCGCGCCCGGCGATCGCCTGTTGCTCGGGCCGCTGATTGCGACCGTCGAAGGAACACTTGGTCATCGGCGGCTGATTGCCTTGCGCTTCGAAGGCGCGCCCGATGCGGTGTGGGCGGGGATCGCGCACCACGGCAAGCCGGTCCAATACGCGCATGTGCCGGAGCCGTTGGCGTTGTGGGACGTGTGGACGAAGATTGCAGGGCCACCCGTCGCGTTCGAACCGCCGTCCGCCGGGTTCGTGCTCGATTGGTCGATGCTTGCCGCGCTGCGTTCGCGCGGCGTCGCCTTTGCGACGCTCACGCATGCCGCGAGCCTGTCGTCGACGGGCGATCTCGAGCTGGATCGACGCCTGCCGTTCGACGAGCTTTATCACATTCCGCGCGCGACGGCGGCGGCGATCAACCGTGCGAAAGCCGAAGGCGGGCGCGTCGTCGCGATCGGCACGACGGTCGTTCGCGCGCTGGAAGCGGCGAGCGCGTTTGGCATCGTGCGGGCGGGGAGCGGGATAGCGACGGGGCGCATTTGCCCGTCGACACGGTTGGCGACAGTCGACGTGATCCTTTCGGGCGTGCACACGCCGGGCGAAAGCCACTATGAACTCTTGCGCGCCTTCACCTCGGACGCGATCCTGCGGCGCGCGGCCGATGTGCTCGAAGCGCATGACTATCGCAGTCACGAGTTCGGCGATTTGGTTCTCATCGAACGTGCCGCGGATCACCGGTCCGCGCATCCGTCGACGACTTCTATCCCCGCCGCCCAATTGAGCGTGTGCAATCCGATGCCGGGCCAGGCGCCGCCGGGGCGAATGACGGAGGCGATTTCTTGCGCGAAGCCTTCGGTGTCCAGCCGCGTCACGCGCGCGAGCGCGAGGGCCGCGCCGTAGCCCGACGCGCAGTCCTGCGCCGGGCGCCACAATTCGCCGCCGCGGCGATAGAAAGCGCCGGCGGGCCGCGCGCCGCGCGCATCGATGAGGACCGGATTGCGAGGATGCGGCGACCACGGCCCCATGAGGTCGTTCGAATGCCAGAGGTGGAGCGTGTCCCAGCTCGACGCACCTTCGCCGCCGACGCTGCCGAACATCCAAAGACGGCCTTCATGTTCCACAATCGTTGCGTCGGACGCTTCGACGCCGTCGACGAGGACGCCGACCGACTCCCACGCGTCGGGGAACTTGGTCGCGCGGAAAAGTTCGACGCGCCCTGCCGTCGACATTTCGGGGATCATCCAAATCGCGCCGGCGCGCTCGAATACGAAGGGGTAGGACAGATGGTTGGCGCGTTCGAGGATCGGGCGCGGCGTGCCGAGCGGGCCTTCGGCGCCCATCTCGACGAGCGAGACGATCGCTTTGCCTGTCGCGTAGGGAAACTCTTCGAGGAAAAGCCAAGTGCGCCCCTCGTGGCGGAAGACGAAAGGGTCGGCGTAGAAGCGCGCGCCGTCGTCGGGAAGGCGATGCCAGCCCGCCTGGGGCAGGCGCATCGTTTCGGCGAGGCGATCCTGATCGGCGCGGCGCCATCCGACGAACCAATGCGGCGGCTTCACGGAGAGGCTCGTCAGCGCGGCGCGGGCGCGGGCCACGAGTGCGCCGAGGGCGCCGAGCTGCGGCCATGTCGCGGCGTCGTGCAGGGCGACGACGCTCTTGCCGGCGATGGTTTCGTTGCGCGCAATGCGCGCGACTGCGCCGTCGAAGATCGTGACCAGGCGCGCGCCCAGATTGTCGAGGGCCTTGCACAATGTGCGCGGCCTCTCGACGGCGGCGTGAAAGCGTTCCGGGCGATCCGGCGCCGCGCTGTCGGCGACGCCGATCAAGGGCATTCGGTTGGATAGGAGTTCGGATATCGCGGCCTCTTCGACGAGGGCGTCGGCGTAGACCGGACGCAGCGTGCGCACGCCCGCATGCAGGTCCGACCCGCCTGTCAGGTCCACAATCAGATCCACAGTCTCGTCCGCCGAGCCTTGCGCATACGCGGCAAGATCGCGGCGCGTCCACGGCGAACCCGGCATGCCGTCGGGTTGGCGATATGCGAGACGCTCAAGCGCGAGGATGAGCGAGATCGCGACCGGCGGATTCGTGCGGCCCGGACGTATCGCGACGGACACGCTGTGCCCGCGCCGGCGCAGCGCTTCGGCCAAGCGGCGATGCCAGATGCGCGCCCGCGCCGGGTCGATCGCTATGCGAATACGCATGGATTCCTACGGCCGCTCGCGCTCAGGCATACTTCAGGAACGATTCGCGACATCGCCTGAGACTACACACGGACGCAATGGCCCGACATCGATTGCTGTTCTACACGCATGGGCTCGTCGGCGGCGGCGCGGAGCGGGTGTGGGCGCTCGTCGCCTCGGGTCTCAGCGCGCGGGGGCACGATGTCGCCTTTGCGGTCGATTTCGACGCGGTGGAAAACGAGCACCTGATTGCGTCATCAGTGTGCCGCCACACGATCGGGCGGAGCCATTTCGCCGCGACACGGGCGCTCGCGCGCATCCTGAGCCGCGATCGGCCCGACGTTGCACTCTCCGCCGTCGGCGCGTCGAACCTGAAGCTGCTTGCGGCCAAGGCCATCTCATCTTGGCGGGGCGCCGCGGTTTTATCCGTGCATGGCCGCTATGAAGCGGAGCCGCGATTTGGGGGGCGCGCGGGCTATGCCGCTACTGCCCTCACCAGCCGCTTGAGCACGCGCACGATTGCGGTCTCCGACGATTTGCGCCGCTATTTGATTGCGCGCTTTCGCGCGGACCCGCGCCGCGTCGTGGTGATCCACAACGGCGTGCAGTTGCCGCCGATGGCATCGCTGCCCGACTCGGGCGCGCTCTCCGCGCGGGGCGATGTGATCCTCGCCATCGGACGCTTCGTGCCGGAGAAGGCGATGACGACGCTGATCGAGGCGACCGCGAAACTGCAGCGAGCGGCGCGGTTGATCATCCTCGGCGACGGGCCCGAGCGTGCGCGGATCGAAGAGGTCATTCGACAAAACAATCTTGCGGATCGCGTGACCTTGCGAGGCTATGTGAAGGAGCCTTGGCCGGCTTTCGCGGAGGCAAAGATGCTGGCGCTCTCGTCGCGGACGGAGGCCTTCGGGAACGTCGTGGTCGAAGCGCTGGCGCATGGTCTGCCGGTCGTCGCGACGCGCTGCGGGGGACCCGAAGAAATTCTCGGCGACGGCCGTTACGGGCGGCTGGTTCCGGTCGGCGACAGCGCGGCGTTGGCCGAGGCGATCGATGCGACACTTGCTGAGCCGGGCAACCCCCTCGCTCACCGTGCACGGGCCGAGCAGTTTTCGCTCGACCGCGCGCTTGACCGCTTGGAAGACCTTATCGAGCGCATCCTCTCCGAACGTCACTAAGGCACGGTACGCTCGTTGCACATGGCGCGTGCAGGAGACTCTGCGGGCTGCCGCCCGCTGCACGAATTGCCATGGCGCTCAGCAATCCCGACCGCGAGATGTTCCGCGATGTCCCGCGCTGGGACATTCTCGGCATTCCCGTCATCGCCGGCCGCGCGGACGACGTTGT
>JBGOVA010000174.1:0-9756 GCA_041477875.1 Micropepsaceae bacterium
CTTTCGCGATGTCGTCCGCCGTCAAAACGTCATTGATGACCAACAGCATGTGCGGGACTCCGACGCCGAATCGCCCACAGGAATAAGGCGGCTTAACCCTAAAGCCAACGGCCTCGCGCGCGAGGCGTGCGGGAGGCTAGACTGGCCACTGGGGAAAAAGTGAGGGCCGCACAATGCGGACGCCGCAATTTGCCGGGCTGGGCGTGACGACGGCGGTGATGGTGGGCGTCGACCTGCCGATCGATTGGCTTTGCCCGCTGGCGATCCTTTGCGGGGCGCTCGCGACCTATGCGGCCAGCTTTCTTTGGCGCTCGCCGCGCTAGCTCCTACTGGGCGGCCTTGATCGAAGGCAAGGCGTTCAGCGCTTCCTCGAGCTTGATGAAGCTCGGCTGGAAGTGACTCGGCACGCTGCCGCGCCCGATCTCGACCGACACTTGCGCCGCGTTGCCGTGCAGATGCGCGACCAGGACGTCGCGGATCACGTGATAGTACAGCGCCTCTTCGTCGTAGGCCGACTTCAGTCGCGAAGCGATCGGGCCGACGAAGCCGTAGGCCAGAAAGACGCCGAAGAACGTGCCGACGAGCGCGCCGCCGATCATCTCACCCAGAATCTCCGGTGGCTCGGTGATCGAGCCCATCGTCTTGATGACGCCGAGCACGGCGGCGACGATGCCGAGCGCGGGCATGCCGTCGGCCATGTTCTGCATCGCGACGGCCGGGACGCTCGCTTCGTGGTGATGCTTTTCGAGCAGTTTCTCCATCGCCGTTTCGACCTGATGGGGGTCTTCCAGGCTCATGGTCATCATGCGGATCGTGTCGCAAATGAAATCGATCGCGAAGTGGTCTCTCACGACCCGCGGATAGTCCTTGAAGATCGTCGATTCCTCCGGCTTCTCGATGTGCTGCTCGAGTGCGATCAGGCCTTTCGATTTCATGGTCTTGGTCAAGGTGAAGAGCAGGCAAAGAAGGTCGACGTAGTCCTTCTCCTTCCACTTCGAGCCCGACATGATCTTGGCGAAGTCGCCGACGATCTTCTTGAGCATCGTGCCGGTCGAAGCGATCAGCATCGCACCGATGGCGGCGCCCAGGATCTGCGTGCCTTCGAAGGGCAGCGCGTGCAGGATCACGTCGAATCTGCCGCCGCCGAGGACATAACCCCCGAACACGGTCGCAAACACGAAGATGATGCCGCCGATTTGAAACATGTAGTGCGCGCGCAACAACGGTCTGCCCCGCGCGGGTTGCGCGAGGCTTTGGTTCCGGTTCGAGTATGGCTACCCGCGCTTAAGGATCGTTGAAGTGGCCGTGCGCAACGCTTAACAAGTGCGTAACGCGGCCGGCGCGATTTAACGCCTCAGATACTTCTGAACCGCGGGGCGCTCGCGCAGCCAGCCCGCCCAGCGTTTCAGCACCTTTTCGATGCGCGGCGCCGCGACGCCGAGCTGAACCATCGCAACCCCGCCGTTCACGCTCTCATGGTATTCGGCGATCAGGCCGCTTCTCAGCACGAAGCGGCTCATGCCGTCGATGACGACGTCCTTGCCTTGGAATTCGGGGACAGTCGACACGAACTTCGACAGCGACCAGGCGTAGCCGATGTCGCCGTTGCAGACGGGATCGAACATGCGCCAATCGTAGTCCGTCGCGTCGCGGTGGAAGAGGTTGACCAGCATGTCGGCGATCGACGCGCGGCCGGTGTGCGGACCGTAGATGTAGTCGTGATAGACGCCGTCCTCCGTGAAACACGCGGCGAACGCGTTGCCGTCGCCGCGCGAAGCGGCGTCGCAGAAGCGGTCGAGGAGTTGCGCGAATTCTCCGCTCGTCATGTCGCCCTCATGCCGTCGCCGTGACGATCCAGACCGCTCCACCCAGGCTCAAAGGCTTGCGATCCGCGTAGGGTTTGAACGCTTCGCGGAGCGCGGCTGCGGCTTGAGCTTTCTGCGTTTCGTTTGCTTCGGCCAGCATGCGCGACACCGGGCCGAATTCCTGAATGTGGGCTATGGCGTCCTCGAGTGTCGCGCCGAGCCCCAATTGGGCATCAAACGGCCGAGCCGTGATGCGATCGAACCCGGCGCTCGACAGAATGCGGCGGACGCGGGCCAGATCGGCGAAGGAAAAGGGGCCCGGGTCTTCCGGCCCGAGTTGCGGCTGGGGCGGGACATGGGGGCGGACGGCCCCGATGGGGACGCGCACCCATTCGTTCTCGCGCCAGTCGCGCCAGCACACGAAGGCGAGGCGGCCAGAGGGCTTCAGCGCCTTCCTCATGTTGGCGAACGCTCGATCGGGATCGGCGAAGAACATCACGCCGAAGCGCGAGAACAGAAGGTCGTACAACGGCTCGAAGCGATGCGCGGACGCGTCGGCGTGCACGAATTCGACGTGTGGAGCGTCTGCTTCCTTGGCGCGCTGTTTGGCGCGGCCCAGCATCGGTTCGGAGATGTCGAGACCCGTGACGTGCCCGCCTTTGGCGGCAAGCTGAAGCGAGGTGTCGCCGCAGCCGCAGCCTATGTCGAGGATGCGTTCGCCGGGCGAGGGCTTTGCGGATTTGATCAGCTCAACCGTGATCCCGGCGAGCATTGCGTCAAGGCGTTCCTGCGACTTGACCCATTTGGCGCCGGCGTCGCCGTTCCAGAAGGCGATCTGATCGGCGTTCGATTGTACTTCGGCCATGCGGACCCCTTTTGAGAGGTCCGTAGGCTAGCACAAGCTTTTAGGCTTCGCCCATTTCCGGCGGCGTGCCGAGGTGCGGCGCCAAAAGGCTTGCCTGGTTGAGGAAGGTTTCGGCGGCGCGGTCCAGGCGCTGGCGGGCGGCGAAGAGCGAAAGGCGCGCTGCTTCGACTTCGTCGTTGGAGCCGAATTGTTCGGAGGGCGCCTTGAGCGACAGGCCGCGCTCGCCGGCGACCAGCGTGATGTGGCCGATCGCGTGGCGCGGCTGGCCGCCGTCGGGCAGCACGAGCTCGACCTGGGCGCGGGCGCCGTCGATCAGGTTGATGCCTTCGAACGTGGCGCCGGCTGCAACCGTGTCGATGTGCTGGCGCAGCTCTTCGTAACGGTCGGCGATCATCGCGCGCTTGGTTGCGTCGGGATGGGTCAGGGCGGCCGCCGTTAGTTCGAGCGCTTCGGTCAGATAGCTGTGGATCGTGTCGATCGCGACCAGCGTGCCTTCGACCGTGGCCACGGCGCGCGCGGCAGACTCGGCGAACGATGCCGGCGTGTAGGCGCCGCGCTTGGCCTGGCGAAGGGCGCGGTCGATGCCCGAGCGGATGTCGACGGGATCGACCGGCGCGTCGGCCGGCTCCTGCTCACCCGAAAGGACGCGCCGCGCGTAGGCGAACAGACCTTGGGCTTCGACTCGTTTTTGCTGGACGGACATGCACTTCCCCGCTGGCGCAAAGTTATGACGCGAAGTTAAGCGCACAGGGGTTAGGGAACGCTTTACCGGACACCGGTTATTGCGCTTAAAGCTTCGTTGCCATGACGACACCCCTTGGCCGCATCGTCGGCTCGACGATCTATGCCTACCAACGCGTGACGCGGCTCACGCGGGTCGGACGCTGGCCCTTAACAATTGGTGTACGGATTCTCGTGCGCGAGGGCGCCGAGCGGGTGCTGTTGGTGCGGCACACCTATTCGCCGGGTTGGCACTTTCCGGGCGGGGCCGTCGACCGGCGCGAGACCGCGATCGACGCGTCTGTGCGTGAATTGCGCGAGGAAGCGCTGATCGAAGCGGTGACGCCGCCGCGGCTCGTCGGCGTGTACTTGAGCACGGTGCAACGCAAGTCAGACCACATCGTGTTTTTCGAGGCCGGCGAGTGGCGGCGCGTCGACGGCGAGGCGCGGCTACTCGAGATCGCCGAGGCGCAGTTCTTTCCGATCGGCGATTTGCCCAAAGGCACGACCGGCGGCACGCGCCGTCGCCTGCTCGAACTTGCAGGCGAGGCGGAACGTTCGGCGATGTGGTGACGAGTCAGAGCGGCGCGAAGCGGTCCATCCAAGGCCTCGCTTGTTCGAGCTGCGCAGCCAACCGGAACAGCGTAGCCTCGTCGCCGTAGCGGGCGCTGAACATCGTGCCGACGGGCAAGCCTGCAGCATTCCAGAACAGCGGCACGTTCATCGACGGCTGGCCGGTGATGTTGTAGATGCCGGTGAAGGGCACGAAGCCGATCAGATCGCGGAAGAGGTCGTCGATGTCCTCGCGGTCCATGTTGAGCACGCCGACGGGCAAAGGCGGCTGCGCCATCGTCGGCTGCAAGATAACGTCATAGCGTTCCATGAACGAGGCCAGCGCGCGGCCGACCATGTGCAGCACGTTGACGGATTTCGCATAGACGCTCGAATCCGCCGCACGCGCGCGCTCGACGCGATACCAGGTGGCGCGTTCCACGTCGTCGGGGCGCGCAGCGCGGCCATGAAGCGCGGCGGCTTCGTCGACGACGGCGGCGATGTTGGCGCTGATCACCGCGCCTTGCGCCTGCATGATCTCCATGCCGTTCAATTGCGGCGTCGCTTCTTCGACGATGTGGCCCAGGCTTTCGCAAAGCTTTGCCGCATCGCGCACGGCGGCGATGCAATCGGCGTGAACGGGTGCGGCGATCGCCGGTACAGTCGAGAAGGCGATGCGCAGGCGGCCGGGCGGCGTCTTGACTTCGTCAATGAAAGGGCGCGCCGCCGGCGGGGCGACGTAGGGGTCTCCCGGCGCCGGTCCGGCAGTCGCGTCGAGGAAGGCCGCGCTGTCGCGTACGCTCCGCGAGACGACGTGGCCGACGGACATGCCGCCCCAGCCTTCGCCGCGCTTCGGCCCGACGGGGGTGCGGGCGCGCGTCGGCTTCAAACCGAAGAGGCCGCAGCATGCCGCCGGAATGCGGATCGAGCCGCCGCCATCGGTTGCGTGCGCCGTCGGAATGATGCCTGCCGCAACCGCGGCGGCTGCGCCGCCGCTGGAGCCGCCGGCGATGTGGCTCAGATTCCACGGATTGCGCGTGGCGCCGAAGAGTTTCGATTCCGACGACGCGTTGAGGCCCAGTTCCGGCGTGTGGGTCTTTCCGAAGATCACGAGGCCCGCGCTCTTGCAGCGTTCGACGTAAGTCGAGTCGCTATCGGCGACCGCCTCGCGCGTGAGGCGCAGGCTGCCCGTCGTTATCGTGCCCTTGAGCGAGGCGCCCAAATCCTTCAACAGATAAGGCACGCCGTGGAGCGGGCCCTGGGGCAGGCCGTCCTTGATCGCTTTGCGCGCGACATCTTCGTGGTCGAGCACGATAGCGTTGATCTTCGGATTGACCTGCGCCGCGCGGGCGAGGGCGGCTTCAAGCAGTTCTTGCGGAGCTACCTTTTTCGATTTGACGAGTTCGGCCAGGCCCAACGCATCGTGCTTCCGGTAGTCCGCAAAACTCAGCATGAACCTGCCCCCGTTTTTGAATCAGATCTTCGGCACGTCGGCGATCAGGATCTCCGACTCCTCGTGTGCCGTGATTTCGACCTTATCTTCACCGCGAATGGCGACGCCGTCACGTGCTTTCGCGGGTTTGCCGTTCACGGTGATGCGGCCCAGCGCCGGGACCAGATAGAGGTGGCGGCCCGGCTCCAGGATGTGCTGGACCGATTGGCCGGGCTTCAGGGTCGCAGCGAGGATCGCGGCGTCCTGGTGGATGGGCAGGGCGGCAGAATCCTTCTTGCGGCCGGAAGCGAGGGTCACGAGCGAGCCGCTGCGGTCGCCCTTCGGGAATTTCTGCGCCTCCCAGCCGGGCGTGATGCCGGTCTCGTTGGGGAAGATCCAGAGCTGGAAGATCTGAGTCGGTTCGGTCTCGAGGTTTTGCTCCTCGTGCATGATGCCTTTGCCCGCCCACATGACTTGGACGTCGCCGGCTTCGGTGCGGCCTTCGTTGCCGAGGTGGTCGCGATGCGTGACCGCGCCGCGCCGGACATAGGTGATGATCTCCATGTCCTTGTGGCCGTGGCGGTCGAAGCCGGTGTGCGGCTTGATCGTGTCGTCGTTCCGCACGCGCAGCGCGCCCCAGTTGGTGCGCAGCGGGTCGTGATAACCCGAGAAGCTGAAATGATAATGCGCCTTGAGCCAATCATTCTCGAAGGTGCCCAGGGATTCGAACGGGCGAATGTCGATCATTGGTGATCTCCAAGTCTTGAGTTGCGTAATAATGTTGCGGCTGAAGTGGTGGCGCATTCGCCAGGGGGCAAGTCACCGACCGATGCCGTGTTTGTGAACAGCCGTTCACATGCGGGCTAGGTTGATGCCGGTAGCCTCGCGCCCAGATCATCAAGGAACGAAGAGGAGTGTTGACCATGCGGGCTCTCTTGTTTGCAGCACTTGTGTCCGTGGCTTGGGTCGGTGCGGCATCGGCGGATACACCGGCGCCCGATCTGAGCGCCTTGCCGCGCGACGAGGCGTCGTTGCGCGACCTCGACAATCAACAGCTGCGCATCGTGCGGCGGGCCGGCGCCCAGTGCTGGCATTCGGGCGAGCTCGGGTTTCGCAACAACCGCAGCACACGGGCGCGGGCATGCATCATCAGTCTGACCGAGAATGCGATCCGGAGTTCCGACGACCCGTCGCTGCAGGCGTATCACCAGGCGTTGCCCTTCAACGCCCGCTACGACGAATACCGCCCAGGATATTATTGGCAGCGGTTCGTGGTGGCAGACTAAGCCTCACCACGCGGCGCGCAGGATTTGAAGCACGTCGGCCGCGCCCGTGATCGGGCGCGGGTTCGAGAGAACGACGGGGTGCCTTGCGGCCTCGTCGGCAATTGCGGACAGCTGATCCTCCTTGATGCCGACATCGCGCAGGCGGCCCGGTAGGCCGAGGTCGGCGACGAGTTCGGCGACGGCGTCGCCGGCGCTCTTCTGCGGGCGATCCATGGCGAGGCTCACCTGCTTTTGACGTTCAGCTGTCGTTTGCGCGTTCCAGCGCAGGACGTGGGGCAGCATCACGCAGCTTGAATGGCCGTGATGTAGGCCGTAGCGGCCGCCCAGGATGTAGCCGATGCCGTGGCTTGCGCCCGAGCCCGCGCGCGACGAGTTCGTACAGGCGAGGTAGCTCGCCATTTGGCTGTCCAGGCGCGCGAACGGGTCGCCGGGGACTTGCTTTGTCCTGCGCAGTGAGGTTGCGAATAGCGAAAGGCCGTGCAGCAGGCCCGCCTCATAGACCGGGTTGACGTTCTTCGCGAGGAAACCTTCGCAGCAATGGTCGACGCCGCGGATGGCGCTCGACAACCACAGCCATTCGGGGGTCAGAGCGCCGAGCGCCGGGTCGTAGATGATCACGCGCGGCACGAGGTAGGGATTCATGAAGCCGAGCTTGACGCCGCGCTCGACGTCCGTGCCGCCGCCCGCCGGTGTGACCTCCGCACCCGACAACGTCGTCGGGATTGCGATCTGACGGATCGCCGGAGGCTTCGTGCTCCGCGTGCGAGCAAGGGCGATCAAGTCGTCGAGCGTTTGGACGTTTTCCGTCAGCGCCAACTGCACGATCTTCAGACCGTCGATGATCGAGCCTCCGCCGACGCCGACGAGCAGGTCGGCCATCGCGTCGCGCGCGGTCTTCACCGCCGCGAGCACGCCGTCGAGTTTCGAATGTTCGGCGATGTCGTCGAAGATGGCGACGCATTTGTCGCCGAGCGTGGTTGCGAGCAGCGAGATGGCGCCTGTTTGGCGGTGCAGGGTCTTCGACGCCGCGACGAAGACACGTTTGGCGCCGAGGCGATCGACCTCGGTGCCAAGTGCGTCGCGTACGGACTTGCCGAAATGGACGCGCTCTTGCGGGAGTGCATCGTAGGTGAAAGCCGTGCTCAAATCGGATCCCAGCCGAAGACCGACGTCGTGGCGCCGGCGTCGTACATCATCGACTTCATCGCGGGGAAGGCGTGGTTGCAGATCGTTTCGGGCGTCCAGCCTTCGATCTTGGCCATGCCGCGCACGGGGCGCGATTGCGACATCAGGAAGATCTCGTTGCCGCGCGCGGCGAAGATTTGGCCGGTGACGTCCTTCGTCACGCAGAGCGCGACGGCGAGCCGGGCGACCTGGTCGGCGCGCATGTGGTCTTTCATCCGCTGGACGCGTTTGGCGGAGGCTTCGTCCTTGATGGGGATCGTCGCGATCATGCGCGACCAGGCGAAGGGGGCGATGATGTTCGAGCGCACGTTCTTCTGCACGCCCTCCATCGCGATGATGCGCGAGAGGCCGGCGACGCCCATCTTGGCGGCGGCGTAGTTCGCCTGGCCGATATTGCCGATGATGCCGCTTGTCGAAGTGAAGAGGACGTAGGCGCCGTCTTGCTGCTCGCGGAAATGCTCGATCGAGGCGCGGCAGACGTTGTAGGCGCCGTTGAGATGGACATCGATCACCATGTCCCAGTCGGCGTCGTCCATTTTGTGGAACATCTTGTCGCGCAAGATGCCGGCCGGATTGATGACCGCGTGCAAGCCTTTGAACGTGTCCAGCGCCTGTTCGAACATGCGCTTCACGGCGGGCCGGCTCGTGACCGAGTCGGAGTTCGAGACCGCTTCGCCGCCTGCGGCCTTGATCTCGCGCACGACCATTTCGGCGGGGCCGGCCGAGCCTTCGTCGCCGCCGGCGGTGCCGCCGCCCAGGTCATTGACAACGACCTTTGCGCCTTCCTTGGCGGCGAGGAGCGCGCATTCCTTGCCGATGCCGTTGGCGCCGCCGGTCACAAGCACGACTTTGCCCGATAGAAGTCCCATGATGTTTTCTCCCACGTTTCAATGACCGTTGGGGCGCACGTTAGCGGGCGGGCGCGCGCGCATCCAGAGGCGGATCGCGATCAGCGGATGCGGAAGACCGGGCGAGTGTAGACCTCCGGCGTTCCGACCGGCGGGCGGTAGACGAACGCGGTCGAGCCTCCGAAGTTCTGCCATGACGGCAGCGCGCTCATCGGCACCGCGTATTGCGACGTCGATCCGAGGCCGGTCGACGGCCCGGCGCCGGTCGCGGGTTCGGCCGTTGCCGTCTGCTCGGCCGGCAGCGGCGGCATGTCGGCGACCTTGGACCAATCGAGCGCCGCGCGGTCGAGTTTCTGGCTCGAGACGAAGGTGCGCGCCGACGCCAGGTCCTTGATGTCCAACGGCAGGACCACGTCCCACAACGGCATGACGACAGCCTGAACAAGTTCGCCGGCGAAGTGGCGCAATGCTTCGCTCGTGAGCCCGCCGCCGATCTTCTCCGCCAAGAGGCTCGACAGAACTTCGACGGCGGCCGTATGCGCTTGAACGAGGGGAGAATTCTCCCAGGTGGTTTGCGCAAGCTCCGGCGGCTCGACGGCGCGCGAAACGCGCAGATAGTGCCATGCCTGGGCGCCGTCCTCCGGCTTCAGTCCGTAGAAGGTGTCGCCGAAGATGCTCGTGACGAACGTGCGGAGCGAGTCAAACATGCCGGTGTCGACGTTCTCATCCGTCACGCTGTCTTGCGCGAGGACCTCGACCTCGTGTTTGTGACGATCTTCGCGGCGGCTATCATCCTCGGAGAAATAGAGGACGGTTTTGAAGCCTGCGATCTGCCACGCGGCGCCGTCGAGTTCACCGTCATAGGGCGAGCGCCGCACATACTCGGCAAGGTTGGGCGGGATCGGTGGCGCGGCGGGGTCTTCGAGCTTGTCGAGGATCCAGGCGATTGCGACGAGGGATTTGCGCTGGTCGAGATATTGATGGTCGAAAGCGAAGGTGGCTTTCAGGCGCAGCTGCTCGCGCAGGCTGAGTTCGTAGGGCTTGAGCGCGAGGCCGGCGAAGA
>JBGOVA010000317.1:0-2992 GCA_041477875.1 Micropepsaceae bacterium
CGCCGGCCCGAACTCGCCGCCGCCGCGGATGTTGGCGATGACGTAAGCGCCGCCGCGCTCGAGCCACAGCTTGCCCATCTCCGGCAGATAGACCGGCGGTTTCGACAATTGGAAACCGCCATAGCCGAACAAAAGCGTCGGCGTCGAACCGTCCGCCTTCATCCTTTTCGGCCGCACGAGGAAATAGGGAATCTTCGTCCCATCGGGCGACGTCGCCCAATTCTGCTCGACGACATGCGTCGACGCCTTGAACCGCGCCGGCAGCGCCGCGACTTGCTCCACCTGCGCGCGCACCGCATCGCCCCACCACAGTTTCGTGGGCTCGAGAAAGCTCTCCGACGTCACGAAGAGAAGCGGCCCAGTCTTTTGCGCCGCGCGCACGACGAGCGAGGAACCCTTGGGCAGCACCAGACGCTGGCCTACCCATCCGTCGCCCTTGCGCGCGAACACTTCGATCGTGCCTTTGACGTCGTCGAGCATCTGCACGACCACGCGTTCGCGCGTGGTGAAGACCGCATCGATGGTCTGCTTTTCGCCGGGCTGCATGATCAGTTGCGCGGCGACCGCACTCTTCGCGGCCTGTTCGCGAAGAAGCTTCCCGTAGTCGAGCGCTATCAAGGTCTTGTCGAGATCGAGCGCGATCAGCGCACCCGTTTCAAAGCCTTCCCACGGTTCCTGCAGCGTGAAGATCAACTGCCCGCCGACCAGACCGCGCAACGACGACCGTTTCGGCAGCGGCAACATCACGGGCGTGCCGCTGTCGAGCAGGTAAAACTCCGTCTCGAAGAACCCGACGCGCCGCTCTGCGATCGTCGCGCGCACGACCCCATCCGGGTCGCGCATCACGCGCGGCGCGATCAGCGCATCGCTCTTGACGCCGCGGAACACTTCTTTCGCCTTCGACAGCGGCTCGCCGCGTTTGATCAGTTTCAACGTGAACGGATACCCGGACTCCGTCGCCTCTTCCGGCGTCCACGCCCGCGCGACGATGATCGTGTCGCGGTCGATCCAATCGACGTTCTGCTTGGCGCGCTCCAAATGGAATCCGGCCGCGATGAACGACTTCGCTTCGGTGTCGAATTCGCGGACCTCGATCGCATCGCCCCCCCCGTCGGACAGGTGCACGAGACAGTAGCGATCTTCCGGCGGTAGGCAGTCCACGCCCTTCCAGAACCAATTGCGCCCCTCGTCCTTCGACAATTTGTCGAGATCGAGCAGCGTTTCCCACTTGGCCTTGCCGGCGCGGTAGGACTTAAGCGCCGCATGCCGCCACAGCCCGTGCGGATGGGTGTCGTCCTGCCACGTATTGTCGATGCCGCCGGCGCGAAACTCCGGCAGCGAAATGCGGTCCTTCGCGGTGAAGATCGCCAGCGCCTCGCTCTTGTAGGTCTCATAGCGCGCGTCGCCCTCGAGCTTTGCCGCCGAGCGTTCGTTCTGGACCTTCACCCACTCGAGCGCCTTGGCCCCGTGCACATCCTCGAGCCACAGGAACGGATCGTCGTCGCTGGTCATGACCGCGCCCGACGCAAGAACCACCGCACAGAGAAGAAGGAGAGAACGCATCGCATCAGCCGTCCCGAAATCCGAAGCCCGTCGCTTTATGATCGATGCTCGCGCGCGGCGAAAGTCACGCCGCCGTCATCGCGCGCCGAACCGCCCGCCTCTCCACAGCCGGCACCGGTAGGGACGGATACCGCTGCAAGCCATTGCGAACGTTCCCGGATTCAGACTTTGCGCGGCTTTTGTGCACTGCGCCGAACCACGAACCAAGGCAAAGCGTTAGCATCCGTTGTGATTGCCGCACCATTGACGGACCGGTGCGGCAAACCCCACGTTTGGCGTAATTCTGTGGGCGGGAGACCCAAACATGACCCAGAACATCTTAAACAACAAAAAGTATTGGCTCGCGGGCGCAGCAGTGATCGCGCTTGCCGCGGGCGCTCTCTATTTCGCGGGCGTCTATCCGCCGTCGGGCGATGAGACCGCGGGCACGATCGTCCCGGCCGAACGCTATCAAGCGGCGCAGGTGAACGACGCCGACGTGACGCTCGGCGACCAAAGCGTCGCACAGCTGATGCAGACCGACGCGTTCGAGCTGATGGTGAAGGACCCGTCGTTCCGCGCGCTGGTGACCGACCCTGGTTTCGCGGTGTTGGCGTCGCAGCCCAAAGCACTTGAGGCGATCCTGGAAAACGCGGAAGCGTTTTCAGTGCTCGCCGGCCATCCCAAGGCCCTCGAAACGATGGCCAAGAACGCGGAAGCTTTCGCGGACTTCGCCGGCAAATTGAAAGCGCTTGAAGGCGTGTCGAAAGCAGCCGACGGCGCGTCGAAGGCGGCCGACGGCGTTGCGAAGGCGGCCGACGGCTTGGCTAAGAATTCGAGTGCCTTCAGCGCCGAGGCGCTCGCGGCTATGGCCCAGAACGCCGAAGCGTTTGCAGCCTTCGGGCAGCATCCAAAAGCGCTCGAAGCGATCGCAAGCCACGCGCTTGCTTTTGCGGCGCTTGGGCAGCACCCCAAGGCGCTCGAAGCGATGTTGAAGAACGCCAGCGCATTCGCCGAATTCTCGAAGAATGCGAAATCGTTTGCCTCAGCGGCATCCAAGGCGAGCGTAGAAGGAATGCAAAAGAACGCGTCCGAGTTTGCAAAGCTCGGCGGTGACGCCAAGGCGATGAAGGCCCTTGAGGCCGACGCGTCCGCTTTCTCCGCCCTCGCCGACAACGCCTCGGCGTTCGCAGCGTTCGCCGCGGACGCGAAGGCTCTTTCGGCGCTCGGCGATTCTAAGGCGCTCGACGCCTTGTCGAAGAACGCGTCGGCCTTTGCCTCGCTCGCCGGCAACTCCAAGGCGCTCGAAGTGCTGGCCAAGAACGCCTCTGCCTTCTCCTCGCTCGCGGGGGACGCGAAGGCCTTCAATGCTGCTTTCGGCAACTCGAAAGCGCTTGAGGCCTTGACTAAGAATTCGTCGGCCTTCGCATCGTTCGCCGGCAATTCGAAG
>JBGOVA010000248.1:0-5409 GCA_041477875.1 Micropepsaceae bacterium
CCGTTCGGCGCATCGCGTCAAGCGCGGCGGCAAGGACATCCATCTGGGGCCGACCGAGTACCGGCTGCTCGACCACTTCATGCAGCATCCAGGGCGCGTGTTCAGCCGCGAGCAATTGCTCGATGCGGTGTGGGGCTCGGGCGTTTATGTCGACGCGCGCACGGTCGACGTCCATATCGGCCGCTTGCGCAAGGCGCTCAACGAACCGGGACAGATGGATCCCATCCGCACGGTGCGCTCCGCGGGCTACGCGCTGGACGACTCGTTCAAGGGTTGAGATCGCCCCGCCAATAAAAAAGGGCCCGCCCAGCGGGCGGACCCCTTCGTTCCCCTCGAAGGCTTGGTCAGGTGTTGGCGAGATAGCGGCGGTAGTCCTTGTCGCGCTCGCGGTCGCGGCGGCTTTGCGTGGGCTGGAACGCTTTCACGCAGTGCGCGTCGCAATAAGGCGAACCCGCTTTCGGCGGGTGGCCGCAGAAATGGAATTCCGACGTCGACGGATCGCCGATCGGCCATTTGCACATGCGGTCCGAGATCGTGAGCACCGTCGTCTTGCGGCCCTGCTCGTCGACCACGGGATCTTTTTCCACGATCGGCGCTTGGATCACGGGGGCGGGGCGCGGACGGGCGACACGGCGGGCCACCTGCATCCGCGGACGTTCGGCGCGCGCCGGCGTGGCGCGGCCGGCAAGGCCCAAGCGATGGACTTTCCCGATGACGGCATTGCGGGTCACGCCGCCAAGCTGGCGCGCGATTTGACTGGCGCTGAGACCTTCGGCCCAAAGCTGCTTGAGCTGCTCAACGCGTTCCTCCGTCCAACCCATTTACGGCACTCCCTCCGCTCGGACAGGCATGGTTAAGACCAGTCATAGTATGCGCGAGCGGCGGAGCCACAAGATAATATGACCGCCACCAGATGTAGTTATTGGGGATTGTTGTTATCCGACCACAATGGTTAACGATCGAAGATGCGTCGTTGACAGGTGTGGATGCCCGCGCCAGATACTCAATCTTTCGCGGAAATCTGAGCTTTCCGCGCGTTTTGAGGGACTTGCGTGATCACACCGCTTTTGCCGACCTATGCTCGGGCGCCGGTGGCGTTCGAAAGGGGCGAGGGGCCGTATCTGTTCGCAACGGACGGCCGGAAATACTTGGATTTCGGCGCGGGCATCGCGGTCAACGCGTTCGGCCACGCGCATCCACACCTCGTCGCCGCGCTGACGACGCAGGCGGGCAAGGTCTGGCACACGTCGAACCTTTATCAGATCCCGGGGCAGCAGCGCTTGGCCGAGCGGCTCGTCGAGGCGACGTTCGCCGACACGGTGTTCTTCGGCAATTCGGGCGCCGAGGCGATCGAGTGCGCGATCAAGATGACGCGCAAGTTCCACGCGTCGCGCGGCGAGCCGCAGCGCTATCGCATGATCACGTTCGAGGGCGCCTTCCACGGTCGCACGCTGGCGACGATCGCGGCGGGCGGTCAGAAGAAATATCTCGAAGGTTTTGGCCCGAAGGTCGAAGGCTTCGATCAGGTGCCGTTCGGCGACTTGGAGGCCGTCAAGCGCGCGATCGGTCCCGAGACGGCGGGCATCTTGATCGAGCCCGTGCAAGGCGAAGGGGGCGTGCGCGCGGCCACGCCGGAGACGATGCGGGCGTTGCGCGCGCTGTGCGACGAGCACGGCCTGCTTCTGGTGCTCGACGAAGTGCAATGCGGGATGGGGCGCACCGGCAAGCTCTTCGCGCACGAGTGGGCGGACATCACGCCCGACATCATGGCGATCGCGAAGGCGTTGGGCGGCGGGTTTCCGGTCGGCGCCTGCTTGGCGACGGAGCGGGCGGCGGCCGGCATGACGGCCGGCACGCACGGTTCGACGTTCGGCGGCAATCCGCTGGCGATGGCCGTCGGCAACGCGGTGCTCGATATCGCTCTCGCGCCCGGGTTTTTGGAGCACGTCAACGCCGTCGCGAACTATTTGAAGCAACAGCTCGCCATGATCGCGGACAAGCATCGCGAAGTGATCGAAGAGGTGCGGGGTCAAGGGCTTCTGCTCGGCCTCAAGTGCCGGGTGCCCAACACGGAATTTGCCGATGCGCTGCGCGCGCGCGGAATGCTGGTCGTGGGCGCGGGCGACAATGTCGTGCGCCTGGTGCCGCCGCTCATCATCAGCCAAGAGCACGTGCGCGAGGCGATCGGGATTTTGAACGACGCCTGCTTGAGCCTGACCCATCGCCCCGCCAAGGACGCCGCCAAATGAATGCGCCCGCCAAGTTGATGACCGCGAAGCACTTCCTCGATCTCGACGCGTTCGACGCGGCCACGCTGCGCAAGATGATCGACGATGCGAAGCGCATGAAGGCGGGGCGCAAGGGCAAGCCGAAGGGTGCGCTCGACGACGCGGCGCCGCTCAAGGGTCGCACGCTCGCCATGATCTTCGAGAAACCGTCGACGCGCACGCGCATTTCCTTCGAGATGGGCATGCGCCAGCTCGGCGGCGACACCATGTTCCTCGACGGGCGCGACATGCAGTTCGGGCACGGCGAGACCGTCGGCGACACGGCGCAGGTTCTGTCGCGCTATGTCGATGCGATCATGCTTCGGACCAGGCGGCACCAAAGCCTGATCGAACTCGCGCAACACGCGACAGTGCCGGTGATCAACGGGCTCACCGACAAAACGCACCCGTGCCAATTGATGGCCGACGTGATGACGTTCGAGGAACATCAGGGACCGATCGCCGGGCGCGTGGTCACGTGGTCGGGCGCCGGGAACAACGTCTGCGCTTCGTGGATTCACGCGGCGGTCAAGTTCGGGTTCGAGCTGCGCGTCGCGTGCCCGTCCGAGGCGGCGCCCGATCCGCACGTTATGGCCTGGGCCAAGCAAGAAGGCGGGAAGGTGCATCTGGTTCGCGACCCGCTCCAGGCGGTGTCCGGCACCGACGCGGTCGTGACCGACACGTGGGTGCAGATGTCGGAGGCCGATCAGCTGGGCGAGGGCGGCACGCGCTCGCGCCACAACGTGTTGGCGCGTTACCGTGTCGACGATCGCTTGATGGCGGCGGCGGGCAAGAAGGCGATTTTCATGCACTGCCTGCCGGCGCATCGCGGCGAAGAGGTCACCGACGCCGTGTTCGACGGGCCGCAGTCCGTCGTGTTCGACGAGGCGGAAAACCGCCTGCATTCGCAGAAGAGCGTGCTGCTCTGGACGTTGACGTGACGGGGCCTGGACGTGACGGGGCCTGGACGTGACGGGGCCTGATTTCGTTCGCAGCTTCCAAATCGAAGGCATGAACGTCCGGGGGCGGATCGTTCATCTGACCGATTTGGCCGACCGCGTGCTCGCGGCGCACGCCTATCCCGACAGCGTGTCGCGCGTCGTCGGCGAGGCGTTGGCCCTTGCCGCGCTGCTCGGCACGTCGCTCAAGTTCGAAGGCACGCTGACGCTGCAGACGCGCAGCGACGGGCCGTTGCGCCTGATCGTCGCCGACTACACGTCGCCGGGCACGATCCGGGCGTGTGCGACGTTCGACCGCGCCGCCGTCGAAGCGCTGGGGCCTACGCCCGCATTTACGGAACTCGTCGGGACCGGGTCGCTCGCGATCACCATCGATCCGGGCGGCGACATGGACCGCTATCAGGGCATCGTGCCGCTCGAGGGCGAAGGACTTGCCGACGGCGCCACCAGCTATTTCGAACGATCGGAACAGATTCCGACGCGCATCAAGCTCAGCGTCGCGACGTTGAGCGCGCGCGGCGCCGCGCGGCCGCATTGGCGCGCGGGCGGCATCGTGATCCAGAACCTCGCGGCGCTCGGCGGGCACGCAGCCTCCCGGCCCACGCAAGATTCGAACGAAGACTGGGTGCGCGCGTCGACGCTGTTCTCGACGGTCGAGCCGCACGAGCTCGTCGATCCGCAGGTCGAAGCCGAGCGGTTGCTCTATCGCCTGTTCCACGAGGACGGCGTACGGGTGTTCGAGAGGCAGCCGCTTGCGTTCGGCTGCCGCTGCACTGCGGACCGGGTGGTGACGGTGTTGTCGCAATACGGGGACGAGGAAATTCGCGGGCTCGCCGACGCCAACGGGCAAATCAGCGCGACGTGCGAATTCTGTTCGACCGTCTATCGGTTTACGCCAGACGATATCCGCGCCAGTCAGTCCGCGCAGACGTGATCCATCAAGCGATGCATGAAGGCGACACAGGCCTCGACCTGCGATAGCTCGATGAACTCGTTCGGCTTGTGGGCCTGCGATATGTTGCCGGGGCCGCAAACGACGGAGGGGATGTCTGCTTCCTGGAAGAGCCCCGCTTCGGTGCCGTAGGACACCGCCTCGGTGCCGTTGCGGCCGGTGAGTTGCTTGGCGAGCGCGTCGGCCGGCGAGTTCTCTTCTGCGACCAGCGGCGGTACGCGCGAGCGCGGGGTCGTCGTGATATCGGCTTCCGGCGCGATGGCCTTCAAACGCGGCAAAATGTGTTCGCGCGCGTGCGTGTCGAAGCGCTTGAAGATCTCGTTCTCGTCGGTGCCGGGCAGGAAGCGATACTCCCAGTGGAACGTACAGTGGCGCGCCAAGATGTTGAGCGCGGTTCCGCCTTCGATCACCGACGATTGCGTCGTCGTGTAGGGCGGGTCGAAGCGGCCGGAGGGATCGCCGCGTTTGCGCATCGCCTCGGCCAGATCGCGCAGATGCATGATCAGTTCCGCCGCCACCATCACGGCGTTGACGCCCTTGTCGGTCTGGCTCGAATGGGCTTCGCGGCCCGTCACCGTCGTGCGGAACGAACGGATGCCCTTGTGCGCGTTGACGACCTTCATGTCGGTCGGCTCGCCGATGATCGCGAGTTTGGGGCGCGGCACGTTGCGCGCGATCTCGGCGATCATCGGACGCACGCCGAGGCAGCCGATTTCCTCGTCGTAAGACAGCGCGATGTGAATGGGCGTTTTGATCCCACGGCGCAGGAAGTCGGGCACAAGAGCCAGCGCGATCGCCGAGAAACTTTTCATATCGGCGGCGCCGCGACCGAAGAGCTTTCCCTCCTTCTCGACGACGGCGAAGGGATCGGTGTCCCAGAGCTGATCGTCGACAGGCACGACGTCGGTGTGGCCCGACAGAATGATGCCGCCGGGCGCGTCGGGGCCGAGCGTGCAAAGCAGGTTTGCTTTTGTGCGCTCATCGTTAGGGATGAGCCTGGGTTTGAGCCCGTGGCCTTTCAGGTATTCGGCCACGAAGTCGATCAGGGCCAGGTTGGAATCGCGGCTCGTCGTGTCGAACGCGATCAGGCGCTCGATCATTTCGCGGGGGGTGAAGGTTTTCGCGGTCATGTGTGGCGACCATAGCCGTACAAACAAACGCCTGTCATCTCGGACCAGCGCTATCGATCGTCATGGCCGGGCTTGACCCGGCCACCCAGTGGCCGCGCGTC
>JBGOVA010000136.1:0-12358 GCA_041477875.1 Micropepsaceae bacterium
CGCTTGGTGCCGTTGACGACGTAGTGGTCGCCCTTGTGGATCGCGCTGGTGCGCAACGAGGCGGCGTCCGAGCCGGCGCCGGGTTCGGTCAGGCAGAAGCTGGCGATCGCTTCGCCCGACGCGAGTTTGGGGAGCCATTCGCGCTTCTGATCGTCGCGGCCGAACATCACGACGCCCTGGCTGCCGATGCCGACGTTCGTTCCAATGACGGAGCGGAACGCGGGCGAGGTTTGGCCGAGCTCGAAGCAGACCAAGACCTCCTCCTCCATCGTCAAGCCGAGGCCACCATATTCGGTCGGGATCGAGATGCCGAAGAGGCCGAGCTCGCGCATCTCCGCGATCACGTCGTCGGGCACGAGATCGTCGCGCGCGACCTTGTCTTCGAGCGGGACCAGACGCTCGCTCACGAAGCGGCGGACGGAAGAAATCAACTGGTCGCGGGTTTCGATGTCGAGGGGCATTCGGACGTCCTTCATTGATTTCATTGGCAAATCGGAAACAGACGTAATCCGATCCATCACGCCATCACATTGGCGGAATACCGCCATTTCTGCCATCACGTTGCCATCACATGTGATGTCACGGCGAACATGCCGCCACGCGCATACGACGCCCGCGAGTGCGTCCTCGCGCAGGGGTCGTTGTCAAGTTGTCGGGATGGAAATCGCATTGCGGAACATAACATGAACGGGAGCCGGAGTCAATCACGGCGGCCTTCGGTTTCATTATGTCCCCGTAATTGTGCGAGCGCCGCCGGCCTACGCCGCGTGCTCCTTCGCCCAGGCGGCCACGTCGGCGTGGGTGGCGAACCAGACGCCGCCCAGGGCCTTCGCGTGGCGGATCAGTTCGTCGATGATCCAGATGCGCGAGCGATAGCCGATGACGTGCGGGTGGCAGGTCAGCTGGAAGATGCCGCCCTCGCTATGCGCGGCGTCGAGCTCGCGGCGGAAGATGTCGAAGACGTCGGCGGGCGGCGTGTAGGGCCGCTGTGCGCCCATGCGGTTCATCATGAAATAGGGTGCGTCGTCGCGGATCCATTCGACGGGCAGCTCCACCACGCCGCTCACTTCCCCGTCGAGCAGAAGTTCGTAGCAATCCTCGTCCGCCATCAGCGAGGAATCGTAGAGCAAGCCCAGCTCCTTCTCGATCTTGAGGGTCGACGGGCTGAAGTCCCACGACGGCGTGCGCAAGCCCACGGGGCGGACGCCGGTGATGGTCTCGAGCGTGTCGGCGGCGCGAAACATCAGGTCGCGCTCGGCCTCGTAGGGGAGCACGGAGTTCAGCTCGTGGATCCAACCGTGAATGCCGATCTCATGCCCAGCCGCGGCGAGCGCGCGCTGTTCGTCGGGGTAGAGAAGTGCGGCGACCGCCGGCACATAGAACGTCGCGCGGATGTCGTGACCGGCGAGGAGTTTTGCGATGCGCGGCACGCCGACGCGTGCGCCGTACTGCCCCCAGGCGAGCCGGCCGATCGACTTGCCGCCGTCGCGCAGCTCGTTCGTCTCGTGATCGCTGTCGAACGACAGCGCCACCGCGCAACGCGCCCCGCCCGGCCACGATGTCGGCCGCAAGGTCCGGCCGGCACGCACGTGGTTCACGATCTTGCGCCACTGCCGCTCCGGCCACTGCCAAGGTTCGAGTGCGTCGTCGGACATGGGTTATCTCCTCGCGGACAGGTTCCGCTCGATCAGGACTTTGATCACGTCTCTCTCTTCGGCGGGCCATTCCCCTGCCCTACGCCTCTCGTGCTATGCCATGCGCACGAACGGAGCACATGCATGTCGATGCAGAATACGGGGGCCTTGGCCGGGGTCAAAGTGATTGATCTGAGCCGCGTGCTGGGCGGGCCTTACGCGACGCAGATACTGGGCGACCATGGCGCGGACGTGATCAAGGTCGAGCCGCCGCAGGGGGACGAGACGCGCGAATGGGGGCCGCCGTTTCGCGACGACAAAGGCACGCGTGGGCCGTCGGCCTACTACATCAACATCAACCGCAACAAGCGCGGGATGGCGCTTGACTTCACGAAGGCGGAAGCGCGCGACGTGTTGTTCAAGCTGCTCGAAGGCGCGGACATCCTGGTCGAGAATTTCAAGATCGGCACGCTGGAACGTTGGGGCATGGGTTACGAGACGCTGTCGAAGCGCTTTCCCAAACTCATTCACGCGCGCGTATCGGGCTTTGGTGCCGAAGGCCCCCTCGGCGGCATGCCGGGTTATGACGCGATCGTGCAGGCGATGACGGGGCTTTCTTCGTGCAACGGGTCGCCAGAGTCGGGGCCGGTGAAGCTCGGCGTGCCGATGGTCGACATGGCGACGGGGTTGAATCTCGTGATCGGCGTTCTGCTCGCGCTGCATGAGCGCCATCGCTCGGGGCTTGGGCAGTTCATCGAGGTTGCGCTGTTCGATGCGGGGCTCAGCATCCTGCATCCGCATTCGGGCAATTGGTTGTTGGGCGGGCGGTTGCCCAAGCTCTTGGGCAACGCGCATCCCAATCTGACGCCCTACGATCTTTTCCCGAGTGCGACGCGCCCGATCTATCTGGGCATCGGCAACGATGCGCAGTTCCGCAAGGCGCTGACGGTCTTGGGTATTCCCACCGTCGCCGACGATGCGCGCTTCAAATCGATGGCGGATCGCAACGCCAATCGGCCCGCGCTGACGCAAATCCTGCGAGACGCGTTGGCCAAGGTCGACGGGCCGAAGGTCGCAATCGAGTTGCTCAAGGCCGGCGTTCCGGCGGGGCCGCTCAACACGATCGAGGAAGTTCTCGGCGACCGGCAAACGGCGGCGCGCGAGATGGTGGTCGAGAAGGACGGCTATCGCGGCATCGCGAGCCCGGTGAAGATGTCGCGCAACAAGGCCTCGACCCGCCACACGCCGCCTGATTTCGGGGCGGATAACCGCGACGTGTTGAAAGCGGCGGGGTTTGGTGATGCAGATATCGACAGGCTGTTCAAATCGGGGGCGGTTGTGAGCAAGCCGCAGGGGGTGTCATGAAGATTTTCGCGGCGTGGCTTGCGCTGGCGTTCGGCACGTTCCTCGCCGTCGCGGAAGCGGTGCGCAATTCGGGCGAGGTGCAGTGGTGGCCGTTCTGGGTCGTCGACTATATCGCCGTCGGGCTCTTGTTGTGGGGCGCGGCGGCCGTGCTGTGGCGGCCGAGTGAGCGGGGCTTGCCGATCCTCACCGCCGGCTGGGGCTTTGCCTGCGCGATGTTCTATGCGTCGTTCTTTTCGCATATCGGCGATGTCTATGGCGACGGCAGCGGTGTTGCCAGCACCAATGCGCAGTCGGCCGTCGATGAACCGACGTTGACTGTCATCATCGGCGTGTTGTTTGCCGTTACGGTCGTGGGGCTTGTGACGAGCTTGGTTGCAGAAGTACGGGACAGAACCCACGCAGTCTCCTAGTTCGTCATGGCCGGGCTTGACCCGGCCACCCAGTCGGCGCACGTCGGTGCGCCGTGAAAACTCGCCGGAGATGCCAAGAGCGGGTTTAGATGCATATCGAGTCCTCGGGCCGCGTCGACACGCGGCCGCTGGGTGGCCAAGCCCGGCCATGACGATTTTGGGGGTACGCACGGAATGAAACTCGGCGCGCTCGATCAGTCGCCGATCAGGAAGGGCGGCACGGCGGCGGATGCCGTCAACGAGACGATCGAGCTTGCGAAGGCTTGCGAGCGGTTCGGCTATCAGCGCTATTGGCTGGCCGAGCATCACAACACGACGTCGTTCGCGGGCTCGACGCCGGAAGTTTTGATCGCGCGGGTGGCGGCGGAGACGCGCGCGATGCGCATCGGCTCGGGCGGCGTGATGCTGCCGCATTACAGCCCGCTCAAAGTCGCCGAGAATTTCCGCATGCTGGAGACGCTCTATCCGAGGCGCGTCGATCTTGCGATCGGGCGCGCACCTGGCGCGGACGGGCGCACGAGCGTTGCGCTGCAGGCGGGGCCTGAGGCGTGGGATGTCGGTGTGTTTCCCCAGCAGGCGGCGCTGCTGCGGCACTATCTCGAAGAGTCGGCGGGGTTCGCGCAATGGCCCGAGAACCATCCCTATCGCCAAATTCATGCGTCGCCGCGCGGGCCCGGCATGCCCGAGATGTGGATGCTGGCGTCGAGTGTGAACGGCGCGCTCTATGCGGCGGAGCTCGGGCTACCGCTGTCGTTCGCGCAGTTTATTTCGCCCGACGGCGGGCTTGAAGCGGTCGAACTCTATCGCAAGCAGTTCAAGCCGCATCATCCGGGCGACCGTCCGCGCGTGAGCGTCGCGGTGTTCGCGCTCGCCGCCGAAACGGAAGACGAGGCAGAGCGGCTGTGCGCGACGCGCAATCTTTGGGTGATGCAGTTGCTGCGCAACCAGGCGGGCCCCTTCCCTTCGCCTGAAGAAGCGCTGGCCTATCCGTACAGCGATGCCGACCGTGCGCAGATCCGTGCGATTGCCCAGCGCGGGATCACCGGAACGCCGGAGCGCGTGAAGCTTGGGCTTGAGCGTTTGGCGGCGGACTATGGCGCCGAGGAGGTGATCGTGCTGACGATCACTTTTGATTTTGCGGCGCGGGTGAGGTCGTATGAGCTGCTTGCGCACGCATGCGGACTTTCTCTTCGATCCTGATGCGCTGCTCGATCAGCGCGCGGATGCGTCGCTGCACCACGGGCGTGATCGGGAAGTTCCAGAGCAACAAGATCGCCGGGACCCATAGAATCGCGGGGAAGAGGACGTAGACTTCCGTCAGTGTGCGGATGGCTTCAGGCGTCTTGACTGCGGCCGTCGAGTCGTAACCGAGCCAGCCCACGATCATCAGCGCGAGGCCGACGCCGAGTGCGTCGGCGCCCTTGATCGCCAAGCCGAAGAAGGAGATCAAAAGTCCCGCACGCGGCTGGCGCGTCTTCAAGGAGTCGAGATCGACGACGTCGGCGGCGATCGATTGGCCGAGCGTGAAGGGTGCCGAGAACGCGGTGCCGAGCACCACGAAGGCCATGATGTTGGGCCAGAAGCCGAGACCCTGGAGCGAGGGCAAGGTGCAGAACACGACGATGCCGCTGGCGATGGCGATCGACAAGGCGCGGTGTTTCGTCCACGCCTTGCCGGCCCAGATCCAGAACGGCGCGAAGACGATGGCCGAAACCAGCAGCGCCAAGAGCGATTGGCGCGCCTGCTGCTCCATGAAGCCTGCCGCGTCGACGAGGTAGAAGATCAACAGGCCTTCGACGGCGCGCGAACCCATGCGCACGCCAACCGTCGCGAAGAACAGACGCACGAACGGCCAGTTGGTGGCCGCGACTTTCACGCCTTTCCAGAACGAGATGCGGTGCATCTCCTTCACGGGCGGTTCGGGCGTCGTGAGATAAAGAATAAGCGCGCCGACGGGGGTCGCCATCACGATGGTCACGCCCAGGATCGTCATGACGTGCCAAAGCGAATTCGCGCCAGAGCCGATCGGCGATTGCGCGGGACTCCCCGCGCCGATAACGACGGGTATGATCCCCGCGAGCGCCAAGCCCGCCAGCGTGAACATCTCGCGCACGCCGGTGATGCGCGAACGCTCGTTGTAGTCGTCGGAGAGTTCGGCACCCCATGCGCCGTACGGGATCGTGATCATCGTCCAGCCGAGGTAAAAGACCGCGATCCAGAGCAGAAGATAGAGCTTGCGCACGCCGTCGGGCTCGGCCATCAGCGCCATCGGCGGCAGGAAGAGCATGTAGACGCCCAGCATGAACACGGGTGCGCCGAGAAACACCCACGTCCGCCGGCGGCCCAAGCCCCAGCGCGTGTGGTCGCTGACATAGCCGATGATCGGATCGACGATGAAATCGGCAAGGCGCGCGATGAGCAGGATGAAGCCCACGTCCTCGATGTTGAGCTTCAAATCCTGCGCGTAGAAGCGCGTCACGTAAACGGCGACGGGAAGGCCCGCGGTCGCGAGCGGGATGGCAAGCTGGCCAAAGCCGATGACGGTCAACCAGGGCACGCGCTGGCCGTTCGCAGAAGGAACCGTCGATCGCTGCAATGACTGCACTCCTCAATGCGCGGCCCGCTCTATCAAAACGGCGCGCACGGTTTCATAGTAAACGATGGGGGCTAATGCGGCATTAAGCTCGGCGGCTCACGCGGCTCATTTCAAGGAAGCCTTCATGTGTTTTGCGCCCCCTCACGCGCGCGTGCCGACATAGGCAAAGAACAGGCAGGCGAAGCCGATAAGGAGCATTAGCATATCCAGACGCATGAATGGCAAGTCCAGGGGCAGCGCCACGAACGGCACGATGGTCACGAAGCTCGCGACGGCGAGCACGATCAGCGCCCAGATGCGGATGCGGCGCGAGAGCGAGGGCGAGGCCGCGTCGAGGACCGCTCGTTCGCTCGACGCGTAAGCGGAGGCCAAGCAGAGCGCGCCCACGATCGGCATCAGAACGTTGACCTGGAGGAAGAGAACTTTCAGCGGCAACGAGGCGATGTTGATCGAGCCCGCGACCGCCAAGAGACCCGCGATCCAGAGCATCCAGGATTGAAGTCGCGCGATGGATTTGGACATGTTGACACTGCGTGTTTAGGTGTTGGGGATTGGGTGTTGGGGAAGTTTCGGGCCCGACAAGCGTTGGCGTAGCTTCGTCAACATGCGTCCGACTTGCGCCGCCTGATTCAATGCCTGCTCGACGCCCCGGCCGGAAATGAGTTCGAGCCGCTGTATCAGCAGTAAGAAGGTTTCCGTCTCAGCAAGGGAGCCGCGCGCGATGCTGACAAAGTTTGCATAGTCTTTGCGCGTCCCACGCATGAAGCCCTCCGCTATGTTTGCCGGCACCGACGCGCTGGCGCGGATCAATTGCGCCGACAAACGGTATTCCTCATGGCGCGGCATTTCCCTGGTGAGCTTATAGGTGGTTCCAGCAAGGTCCATGGCCGCCTGCCCTACAGTGAGATTTCGATGAGATGCAATTTGAGCCACAGCGCGCTCCCCGACTCCCTACCACCTAGCCCCCAAACACAATCCCCTACCCCGGCAACAACCCCACGACGGCCGCGGTCATGCAGGTCGCGAGCGTGCCGGGGATGATGGAGCGGAGAGAGAGTTGCACGATCTCGTCGCGGCGACCGGGCGCGAGCGCGCTGATGCCGGCGATCATCATGCCGACGGAACCCAGGTTGGCAAAGCCGCACATGGCGTAGACCATCAGGAGTTTCGAACGCTCGCTCAAAGCATCGGCGGGCAATGCGGCGAGATTGAGGTAGGCGATGAACTCGTTGAGGATCGTTTTCGTGCCCATCAGGCTGCCTGCGGTCGCGGCGTCCGCCGCCGGTACGCCGATGAGCCAGACGATGGGCGCGAAGAGCCAGCCCAAGATGCGCTCGAAGCTCAGCGGCGTGCCGTCGAGAACGACGTTGCCCAGGATGATGTTGGCGAGCGCCACGAGCGAGATCATCACGACGAGCATGGCGATGATGTTGAGGTACATCTTCATGCCGTCCTCGGCGCCGGTCGCAACCGCGTCCATCGTCGAGCGGTAGAGCCTCGCCGTGCCGACGTTCGCGGGCGTCGTCTCGTCGCCGGGGATCATCACCTTGGAAAGCAGAATCGAAGCCGGGAGCGAGAGGAGCGAGGCGACGATGATGTGGCCGAGAGCGCCGGGTACCACGGGCTCGATCACCGTCGCGAAGAGCACCAATACCGTGCCTGCAACGTTGGCGAGCCCGCAGGCGAAGAGCGTGAAGAGTTCGCTGCGCGTGAGTTTCTCAAGATAGGGGCGGATCAGGAGCGGCGCTTCGATCATGCCGAGGAAGATGTTGGAGGCACAGCCCACGCCGAGCGCGCCGCCGATGTTCATCGATTTCTCGAGCGCGACGGCGAAACCCTTCACGACGACGGGCAGGATGCGCCAATGCCAAAGCAAGGCCGAGAGCGCCGACATCACGAGCACGATGGGAAGCACCGTGAAGGCGATCGTCGTGACCGCGCCAGGGTTCTTGACCTCGAACGGCGGGGTGCCGCCGCCGGTGTAGCCGAAGACGAAAGAGGAACCCTTTGCCGTCGCGGCCTGGATCGCGTCGACGATGACGTTGAGCGACAAAAGGCCGGCACGCATCACAGGGATGCCGAGCAACGCGGCGGCAAGCACGATCTGGAGGCCGAGGCCCACAATCACCGTCTGCCAGGGGAAGGCGCGGCGGTTCTCGGAAAGCGTCCAGGCGATCGCGATAAAGACAACAAGGCCCAGCGCGCTCTGGAATTGGGGTGGGAGGTCCATGCGGCGTGTCGTCCCCGAGTCGTTGCCGCATCATGGGTAACAGATTTCCGCCGCGTGGCCCTCGACAGGGCCCAGCGGAATGGGTGGACGCCAGCGACTTTGCCGGCAGTTGATTTCCCCAGAAAGCCGGGGCAGAACAGCCGTACTTCGCAATTGCAGCAAACGAGAACCCAGGGGAACACCATGAGCATTCGTTTTGACGGGAAGGTCGCCATTGTCACGGGGGCCGGCGGCGGCTTGGGGCGCGCGCACGCGCTCGAACTCGCGCGGCGCGGGGCCAAGGTCGTGATCAACGATCTGGGCGGGTCGGTCGACGGGTCGGGCGGCTCATCGGATGCGGCCAAGAAGGTGGTCGAGGAGATCAAAGGCTTCGGCGGCCAGGCGATCGCGAACGGTGCGTCCGTGACGGACGATGCGGGCGTGGCACATCTCGTCAAGCAGACGCTCGACGCCTATGGACGCATCGACATCCTGATCAACAATGCGGGCGTGTTGCGCGACAAGAGCTTCTCCAAGATGGAGATCAAGGATTTCGAGTTCGTGCTCGATGTCCATCTGATGGGCTCGGTCAAGGTGACGAAGGCGTGCTGGGAGACGATGAAGACCCAGCAATACGGGCGCATCGTGATGACGTCGTCGTCTTCCGGCTTGTATGGAAATTTCGGACAGACGAATTACGGCGCGGCGAAGCTCGGGCTTGTCGGCTTCATGAACACGCTGAAGCTCGAAGGGCAGAAGGACAACATCCGCGTCAACGCACTTGCCCCGGTCGCCGGCACGCGCATGACCGAGAACCTGATGCCGCCGCAAGCGCTCGAGATGCTGAAACCCGAGTTCGTGACGCCGGGTGTCGTCTATCTGGTGAGCGAGGATGCGCCGAACGGCGTGATCCTCACCGCCGGCGGCGGCGCGTTCGCGGTGGCGCAGATCATCGAGTCGAACGGCGCGTTCCTAGGGCGCGATGGCTTGAGTGCGGAGAAGGTCGCCGAAGCGTGGGCGAAGATCACCGACATGACGGGGGCGAAGGCCTATTTCATGGGCGGCGAGCAGACGCAGAAGTTCTTCTCGCGGATGAGCGGGGGTTAGACGCGCGGCCTGATGCCTCGCACATAAGAAGTCGTCAAGCCCGGCCATGACGAATTTTTAGTTTGAGCCTCCAGTTGTGCAACAATGCGCGGCCGTTGGAGGCTGCCATGTTCCTGCGTTCGCTCGTTGCCGCGTCGTTGCTCGCCGCTTGGCTTGCGCCCGCCTTTGCCGAGAGCGTTCTGAATCGCGGCAATGTCGCGGAGCCGGGGACGCTCGATCCGCAGAAGTATTCGACGACCTACGAACAGGAGATCATGCGCGATCTGTTCGAAGGGTTGACGACCGTCGATGCGCAGGCCAATCCGGTCGCGGGCGCCGCCGAGAGCTGGACGATTTCGCCCAACGGACAGGTTTATACGTTCAAGCTGCGCGACGGGCTTGTGTGGTCGGACGGGCGCGCGATGACGGCCGGCGATTTCGTCTATGGCATGCGGCGCGCGATCGATCCCGCGACGCACGGCTGGTACGCGAGCCTCGTCTACAAGATCAAGAATGCGAGGGCGGTGAACGAGGGGAAGATGCCGGTTTCCGCACTCGGCATTTCGGCGCCAGACGCGCGCACTGTCGTCGTCGAGCTGAGTGAGCCCTCGCCCATTCTGCTGCGGCTTCTGACGCTGCCCATGATGATGCCGGCGCCGAAGCACGTGATCGACGCGCATCCGACGGACTGGAGCCGGCCCGGGACCATGGTGACGAACGGACCGTTCGTTCTCAGCGAGTGGCGGCCCAACGATCACATCAAGATCGTGAAGAACCCGCGCTATCGTTTGGCGAACAGCGTTCGGCTTGACGCCGTGAACTATTTCCCGACGGAGGACGACGCGACGGCGGTGAAGCGGCTGCGCACGGGCGAGATCGATCTCAACATGCGCTTCCCGCCGAACGAGATCGATCAGCTGCGCAAGACCTTACCGCCCGGCACCGTGCGCGTGTCGCAGTCGATCGGCATCAATTACTTGGTCCCGAACTTCAAGAAGCCGCCGTTCAACGATGCGCGCGTGCGGCGGGCGATGTCGCTTGCCATCGATCGCGAGGCGATCGTGGAACGCATCCTGCGCAACGGCGAAACGCCCGACTACGGTTTGTCGCCACCGGGCTTGCCGGGTTACACGCCGCCGATGCTCGACTTCAAAGGGCGCTCGCTCGCCGACCGGCGGGCGGAGGCGCGCAAGCTGCTCGCGGCTGCCGGATACACGGCGGCAAAACCGCTGACGTTCGAGCTTTCGCATCGGGCGGGCCTTGCCAACAGGCGCTCGGCGATCGCGGTTGCCGATATGCTGAAGACGGTCGGCATGAAGGTGACGCTGCTCCAGACCGAGGTGACGTCGCACTACAACAAGCTGCGCGTCGGCGATTTCGTCGTGGCGGATGCGGGGTGGTTCGGGAACATGGATCCCGAGTATTACACGTATCTCGTTCTCTCGGGTTCGACGGAAGCGAATTACGGCAGCTATTCGAATCCGGCGTTCGACGCCAAAGCGCTTGAAGCGCAGCGCACGATGGATTTGACGAAGCGCATGCAGTTGTTCCGCGCGGCGGAGACGATTGCGCTCGCCGACAATGCGATCATCCCGGTCAACATCTACGTCAACCGCGATCTGGTCGCGCCGTATGTGAAAGGTTGGCTCGACAATCCGCTCGATTTTCACCCGAGCCGATATCTGTGGATCGACAAGCAGGGCGCGACGGCGAACCGCTAAGTCACTTGCGCGCCGGGTCGGTGATGAGCGCCGTGTGTTTCTTTGCTTCCTCCGCGCACAGGCGTTCGATCTCGGCCATGTGGGGTTTGAAGAGCGAGGGATTGCCGGCGATGAGCCAGCGCAGGGCGAGCGGGAGGCGCAGCCAGCCGGGTGCCATGACGCGGCGTTTGCGGCTCACGACGCCGCTGATCATCGCTTCGATCGCGATGTCGACGGACGACACCGTCTTGAGCGGGCCCGGCAGGTGGGTGCGCATATAGGCGAAGGCCGGGTGTTCGCCCGCCGTCTTCACCAGATCGGTCGCGAGCCAGCTGAAATAGGCGACGCCGACCTCGACGCCCAGATGCGAGACCTCGCTGCGCAGCGTGTTGGTGAAGTTCTCGGTCGCGGCCTTGCTGGCGCCATAAGCGCCGAGGCCCGGCGGCGCGGTCGCTGCCGCCAGCGAGGCGACGGCAAGGAAGTAGCCTTTGGATTCGGTCAGATGGGGCAGCGTCGCACTCGCGGCGTTGAACGTGCCTTCGACGTTGACGGCCATGACGCGGCGGAAGTTCTCGGCCGTCATGTCGCGGATGAGTTCGTAGTTGGCGATGCCGGCGTTCGAGACGACCGCGTCGATGCGGCCGAAGCGTTCGCGGGCGCCTTCGACGGCGCTGCCCATCGCGTGGCGATCGGTGACGTCGACCTCGAAGGACATCGCACGCTCGCCGATGGCCTTGGCGTTTCGACGCAAGAGCTCGCCCTCGAGACCGATCAACGCGACGGCGTAGCCCTTCTTGGCGAGGCCGGCCGCTACGCCCGCGCCTATGCCGCGTGCGGCGCCGGTGACGACGGCGACTGGATTGGGTTTCGGCATAGCGATGCTCCGCGAGTCTGCTGCGCATACTAGCGGCAACAAACAACGTTCGTCATGGCCGGGCTTGACCCGGCCACCCAGTGCGCGCACGTCGGTGCGCGCCAGAGACTCCGTTTTTCACCACGAAGACACGAAGCTTCGCGAAGGTTCACGAAGGCCTTCGTGCAACTTCGTGCGCCTTGGCGTCTTCGTGGTGAAAGCTGAATATCCGTCGCGCTGCCGCGCGAAAGACTGGGTGGCCGGGTCAAGCCCGGCCATGACGATGTTAGTTGCGTTTGCTCAATTTGAGTTCGGTCTAAAGCCCCAGCACCAACTTTGCCATGATGTTGCGCTGGATCTCGTTGGAGCCGGCGTAGATCGAGGCTTTGCGCATGCTGAAATAGTACGGCGCCGTCGTGACGGCGTAGTCGGGTTGCGGCCAGGGTTCGTTCACGCGTGCCCACGGGTTTTGTACGAAGGGCATCGCCGAATAGTTCACCGCCTC
>JBGOVA010000030.1:0-25542 GCA_041477875.1 Micropepsaceae bacterium
GCAACCTTCGGCGAGGCACAAGAACTCCTGCGCGAACTCGACGCCATCGACGCCGAGAACCGCATCACACCTCACGGCCGCGCGATGTCCGCCTTCGGAGCACACCCGCGCCTGGCGCATATGATGATCCGCGCGCGCGACCTGGGGCTCGGTGCCGACGCCGCCGCACTCGCCGCAACGCTGAACGAGCGCGATGTGATCCGCGCCCGCGACGCCGACTTGCGCCGGCGTTTGGAAGCGTTCGCCGGCGACCACGACGCCTCCGTCGATCGCGGCGCTCTCGCCCGTGCCCGCGAACAAGCCCGCATCTGGCGCCGCACGCTCGACGTGAAGGACGCCAACATCGACGCGAATGCAGCAGGCCGGCTTGCAGCGCTCGCCTACCCCGAACGCATCGCCAAACGCCGCGGGCCCGGCAGCTTTCGCTTGGCGAGCGGCCGCGGCGCGACCTTGCCCGAAACCGATCCGCTTGCAGCCCAAGACTATCTCGCAGTCGCCGCACTCGACGGCGCCGGCGCCAACGCGCGCATCCATCAAGCGGCACCTTTGACGCTCGCCGACATCGAAGACCTCTTCGCCGACCACATCGAAACGCGCGAGGTCATCGAATGGAGCACGCGCGAACGCGCCGTCATCGCGCGCGAGGAGGAGCGCCTCTATGCGCTGATCCTGGCCGAGCGCCCGCTAAAAAAACCCGACGCCGCCATGATCGCCGCCGCCGTCCTGACCGGCATCCGCGAGCTGGGCCTTCGCGCCCTGCCATGGACGGACGAACTCGAATCTTTGCGCGCCCGCGCGGCCTTCGTGCGCAAGCTCGAACCCGACGCCAGCTGGCCGGACCTCAGCGACGAAGCGCTGCGCGCATCGCTCGAGCACTGGCTGCAGCCGTTTCTCGCCGGCGTGACGCGCGCGAGCGATTTCCCCCGCATCGATCTCAACGCCGCGCTGACAAGCCTTTTCGATTGGCAAAAGAAGAAGCGCCTGGACGAACTCGCGCCGACGCACATCGCCGTACCGTCCGGCTCGCGCATCGCCGTCGACTACGGCGCCGAAACACCTGTTCTCGCCGTGCGTCTCCAGGAAATGTTCGGCCTCGCCGACACGCCGACAGTGGGTGGCGGCCGGGTGCCGCTCACGCTGCATTTGCTCTCGCCCGCGCGCCGCCCCGTCCAGGTGACGCGCGATCTCAAGAGCTTCTGGAAGAACGGCTACCCCGACGTGAAGCGCAATCTGAAAGGCCGCTATCCCAAACACCACTGGCCCGACGACCCGTGGACGGCAACGCCCACCGCCCGCGCCAAGCCGCGCGGGACATGACGGTCGCGCATTTCTCGTGAGGCGACCGCGCGCGCCGACGTGATGCACGTCGTCACCGAATACGGCATCGCCAACCTGAAGGGTAAATCCGTCGCCGAGCGCGCCACCGCCCTCATCGCCATCGCCCACCCCGACTTCCGCGAGGACCTGGCACGTGAGGCGCGCGCGAGGAACATCATCCCGAAGGGGTTTTGTGTAAGCACAACAAAAAAGCCGCGCGGCGAACGCCGCGCGGCTTCGACCTTCATCAGCAATGCAGCCTACATGCCTTTCTTGATCTCGACCGTGACCGGCTTGCCGTCGACGTCGTTCTGCGTCCACTTGTCGCCGACCTTGTGGTTGGCTTGATACTCGACGCACGTTTCCTTCGGCGCTGGCGTATCAGGCTTCGCGTCCGCGGGCAGGTTCGGCGTCGAGCAGTATTTGCCGTCCTTGATCGCCCACTTGCCCGAACCCTTCTCGCCCTTCGCGCCCTCAACCGTGTAGGTGCCGTCGGCCTTGAACCAAAGCTTGGAGGTCTCGCCCTTGTCGTTGGTGGCGAGCACCGTGTTGCCGTAAGTCTCGGCCATCGTGTCGGCGAGCGCCACGCCGGCGAAGCCGAAAGCAACGAGCGCAGCGAAACCCAGAAGTGCAATCTTTCTCATGAATGTTTCCTTCCCGTGTGAACGACCCTGATACGTCCGGTCCGGGTCGAGGTGCGTTATAGCGATGCCCCGGCGCCCGCCGGATGCGACATGAAGCGACGCAATCTATTGCGTGTACA
The DNA here is from genome assembly GCA_041477875.1 of Micropepsaceae bacterium. Lineage (GTDB taxonomy): Bacteria > Pseudomonadota > Alphaproteobacteria > Micropepsales > Micropepsaceae > SZUA-430. The sequence continues at coordinate 2,081 of JBGOVA010000030.1, forward strand.
ACCGGTGCGCGCGCAAAGTGTGCCGCGCGCGTTCGTCGGGGAAGCGAACACCTGACGCGGATATCGCCTTGATCGCTACCTGCGCATCGCCTCGGCGATCAACTCGTCCGACGCCTCCGCAAGCAGCGCCTCGCTCGCGTCCATGCCGACCGGCACCTTGCCGATGTCGAGCAGCGCCGGCACCGCAAGCGGCGACACGCGGTCGAGTTTCTTCAGGACGATGTGACCCTTGATGCGCTTCAAAAGCGCGCCGAGCCGCGCGATGTCGAGCGCGCCCGTTGCCGCGTCGTCGTAGGCCGCGCGCAGCAGGATATGGTCGGGCTCGTGACTTCTGAGCACGTCGTAGATGAGATCGGAGGAAAACGTCACTTGGCGCCCCGACTTCTCCTCGCGCGGGTTGCGCCGCTCGATCAGCCCCGCGATCACCGCGCATTGGCGGAAACTGCGCTTCAAGAGCGCCGATTCCGCAAGCCACGCGTCGAGATCGTCGCCCATCATGTCTTCGTCGAAGAGCCGGTTCATGTCGAGCGAATGCAGCGGTCCCAAGGCCCAGATCGCCAGCGAATATTCGCTCGCGACGAACCCCAGCGGCTTCATGCCGATGCGCTCCAGCCGCCGCGTGAGCAGCATGCCGAGCGACTGATGGCAGAGCCGCCCGTCGAACGGATAGCAGACGAGGAACTGCCGGGGCCCCCGCGGGAACGTCTCGATCAGCATCTGATCGGCCTTGGGCAACAGCGAGCGCCACTCCTGAATGTCGAGCCACTCGCGCACTTGGGTCGGCAGGAACGTCCAACGCGCGCGGTCGGCCAGCATCTCGCGCACGCGCTGCGCCAAAAACGTCGACAGCGGAAACTTGCCGCCTTCGAACGAGGGGATCTTCGGATTGCCCGGCGGTCCCGGCGTGACGATCGCCTCCGTCTCGACGATGCCTTCGAAGCGCAGCACCTGACCCGCGAACAAGAACGTGTCGCCCGCCAGCAGCTGTTGAATGAACCACTCTTCGATCTGCCCGAGGATGCGCCCGGCATAGGTGACGCGCGGTCCGCGATAGTTGCGCACGACGCGCACCTTCAGCATCGGCGCCTCGACGATCGTGCCGCAGTTCAACCGATAGCGCTGCGCCACTTGTGGGCTCGCCACCCGCCAAAGTCCTTCGACGGTCTTGCGCAGCTTCGCGTAGCGCTCGTAGGCGCGCAGCGCATACCCGCCCGTCGCGACGTAGTCGACGACGCGATCGAAATCGACGCGCGAAAGCTGTGCGTAAGGCGAAGCCGTGATCACCTCGGCATAGAGCGCATCGGCATCGAACGGCGCGGCGACCGCCATGCCGAGAACATGCTGCGCCAGCACGTCGAGCGCGCCCGCGCGCGGCTTCTCGCCGTCGAGCTCGCCGTGCAGCAACGCATCGCGCGCCGCCTCGCATTCGAGCACCTCGAACCGGTTCGCCGGCACCAACAGCGCCCGGCTCGGTTCGTTCATGCGGTGGTTCGAGCGCCCGATGCGCTGCGCGATGCGGCTCGCCCCCTTCGGCGCGCCGACATTGATCACGAGGTCGACCGCGCCCCAATCGATCCCGAGATCGAGCGTCGAGGTGCACACGACCCCGCGCAGCGCGCCCTTCGTCATCGCCGCTTCGACCTTGCGCCGCTGTTCGGGCGACAACGAGCCGTGATGCAGCGCGATCGGCAAATTCGCCGCGTTGATCGCCCACAGCTGCTGGAACACGAACTCGGCCTGCGCGCGCGTGTTGACGAAGACGAGCGCGGTCTGCGCTTGGCTGATGGCGGCCAGCACATCGTGCATCGCGTGGCGCGCCATGTGCCCCGCCCACGGCACTTCGACCTCGGTATCCATGATCGAGATGTCGGGCTTTGCCCCCGGCGCGCCGACGACGAGCGTCGACGACCGCGTCTCGCCCGGCACTTGCGGCACGAGATAGCGCCCCAAGAGCTCGGGCTCGGCGACCGTGGCAGACAAGCCCACACGCCGATGCCGAGGCGCCAACGTGGTCAGCCGCGCGAGATCGAGCGCGAGCAAATCGCCGCGCTTCGACGGCGCCAGCGCATGCAACTCGTCGAGGATCACGCAGCGCAGATCGCCGAACATCTGCGGCGCTTCCCGCGTCGCCAGCAGCAGTGCGACTTGCTCCGGCGTCGTCAGCAGAATGTCCGGCGGCGAATGCTTCTGGCGCTGCCGCCGATGCGCCGACGTATCGCCGGTGCGCGTCTCCATCCGGATCTTGAGCCCCATATCGCGCACGGGCGTCTCGAGATTGCGGGCGATATCGACGGCCAGCGCCTTCAGCGGCGAGATGTAGAGCGTGTGGACCCCGCGCGGCCTTTGCGCGGCGCGTGCTTTCAATTTCGCGATGATGGGATTGCTCGACGCTGCCCCCTCCGCTCCGCCTTCGCTTCGCGGCGAGACCGACGGCGCCGGCGACGTCGACAGCTCGATCAGCGACGGCAAGAACCCCGCGAGCGTCTTGCCGCCGCCCGTCGGCGCGGATAGCAGCACATGCGTGCCCTCGCGTGCTGCCTCGATCAGCGCCAGTTGAAACGGGCGCGGCGTCCACCCGCGCGCGGCAAACCAAGCCGAGAACGCGCCCGGCAACGCCTGCGCCGCGTCGATCCCTCGCTTGGCCGATTTGAGTTCCATGGGCGACAGTCTCCCGACTGAGCCACCCAAAGATCAACCCCCGATACGACGGGGCGGTTCAACCGCGCGGCGTCGGGCCGAACGGCACCAGCATGGGCACGCGACGCCTGTACGACGCGTAAGCCTCGCGCCCCAATTCCTCGCCGAGGAACGCTTCCTCGAGCCGGCCTTTCATCACCAGCGCCGCGCTGATCAGCGCGACGCCCAGGACCGCAAGCGGCGTCGCCTTGATCGCCGCCGTCGCGATCACGGCCGCGAGAAGCCCCGAGTAAATCGGATGACGGACGATGGCATAGGGTCCGCTGTCGACGACGTGGTGGCCTTCCTTCCGCGTCACCGTGCCCGACCACAGCCGCCCCAAATGGAGGCGCGCCCACCAGCAGAACAGAAATCCACCGACGCCGAACGCCACCATGAGCCAGTTCACCTCGGCGGGCAGTCTCCACAACGGCTCGTACAACGTGAAAGCCCAGGTATCGCGTGCGCCGCTCGACCAGCCTCTGAACGTCATCAACGCCGCAAATCCCGCCGCCTGCACCACGCGGTAGGTCGCCTCGCGCCCCCAGCCTGCGGATTTGACCGGTGAACTCGCCCAGCCCGCGGCAGCGATCCAGGAGACGAGCCACAAAGCCCACGCGCCGTAGATTGCAATCTCAGGCGTCATCGCGATTGCTCCATGTATCGCATGCCACATAGGCAACGCCTCAAAACCGGACAAGGAGGCATCTCGTTGCTGCCACGCATCCGCCGTTTCGCCCTGTCCCCGGCCTCGATCCGCCCCTAATTTGTACACCATGCGCCCTGCTGAAGTTCTTGTGCTCACCCCCGCGGGACTCTATTGCACCGCCGGCGATTTCTATGTCGATCCGGTGCGCAAAGTGCCGCGCGCGGTGATCACGCACGGCCATTCCGACCACGCGCGCTCGGGCCACGGTGCGGTGCTCGCGACGGCCGAAACGCTTGCCGTGATGGGCGAGCGCTACGGCGCCAAATTCGCCGGCGCCCGACAGCCCGCGCGCCTCGGCGAAACGATCGCCCTGGGCGAAGCGCGCGTGACGTTCAAGCCCGCGGGCCACGTCCTGGGCTCGGCGCAGATCTTGGTCGAGGCGAAGGGCGCGCGCGTCGTCGTCTCGGGCGACTACAAACGCGCCCGCGATCCGACCTGCCCGCCGTTCGAGCCGGTTGCGTGCGACATCTTCATCACCGAAGCGACGTTCGGCCTGCCCGTATTTCGCCATCCGCCGACGGAAACGGAAGTCGCCAAGCTCCTCTACTCGCTCAAACTGTTTCCCGAACGCGCGCATTTCGTCGGCGCTTATTCGCTCGGCAAGGCGCAGCGCGTGATCGCAATGCTGCGCGAAGCAGGCTATCACGACCCGATCTTCGTCGACGCGGCGACACGGCGCCTGTGCGCCGTCTACGCGGCGCACAAAGTGAACCTGGGACGGCTCTTGCCGCTCGAGGACCAGACGGCGAGCACGCTGACCGGCAAGATCGTCGTCGGCCCATCCGGCGCCCGCGACGATCTGATGGCGGACGGCGTGTCCGATCCGGTGACGAGCTTCGCCAGCGGCTGGATGCGCGTGCGCAAGCGCGCGCGCCAAGCGCAGGTCGATCTGCCGCTCATCATCTCCGACCACGCCGATTGGGACGAACTCACACAGACTGCGCGCGAAGTCGCACCCGGCGAGCTTTGGATCACCCACGGCGAGGAAGCCGCCCTGCTCCACTGGGCGAAAGCCCACGGCATCGCCGCGCGCCCGCTCGCGATCAAAGGCTACGGCGACGAAGAGGCGGTCCCGGCGTGAACCGCTTCGCGAGTCTCATCGACCGGTTGGCGACGCATCTCGATCCGGATCAGCAGCGGCGCTTGCTGATGGACTACTTCGCCACGACGCCCAACCCCGACCGCGCGCCCGCCATCGCGCTCCTGACCTCGACGCTCAAGCCGCGCCGGGTGAGCCTCACGCTCGTCCGCGGCCTCGCCGAAGAACGCATCGACCCCGTGCTCTTCGCGATGTCGCGAAGCTACACTGGCGACGTGGTCGAGGCGATCGCACTTCTCTGGCCCGCGCGCCGCCGCGCGAACAGGGACCCCTCGCTCGGCGAAGTCGTGGACGCGCTGGCGACCTTGGGCAAAAGCGAACTGCCCAAGCGCATCGCCCAATGGCTGGACGCGAGCGATGCGGGCGGTCGCTGGGCGCTGATCAAGCTGATCACGGGCACCTTGCGTGCGCCCGTGCCGCTGAAGCGCGTCCGAGAAGCGCTTGCCGACATCGATACGAACGAGACCGCCGCGCCCGCTCCCAGACCGGCACAAGCCGAGCTCTTCCGTCCGAAACCGGCGCGCGCCAAGCCGCGCGGCCCCAAGACGATCGACGCCGTTCTGATGTACACGCAGCGCAACCCGCGCTCGCGATCGTCGCCGATGACCTGCACCTTCGGCGTTTGGAGCACCGACACGCTCGTGCCCGTCGGCAAAGCCGACCTGGCACACGACGCACCCGACACCGCGCGCGTCGCGGCCTTCGTCGCCGAGAATACGATCGCCCGCTTCGGCCCCGTGCGCGAAGTGATCCGCGACCGCGACAAGGGCCTCGTCCTTGCCGTCGTCTTCGATGGCGTCGAGCGCGCGGTCCGCCGAAAAGCGGGCATCGCGCTGCGTTCGCCGCGCATCGCAGAATGGTGTTGGAAAAAAACGCCGCGCACGGCGGCAACGCTGGCCGCACTAGAACGCCTCGCGCCGCCCGAGTAGAAGGAAGCGCATGGCAATCCGCGTCTACATCGCCCAATCCCTCGACGGCTACATCGCCAGGCCCGACGGCGGCATCGATTGGCTGCGCCCGTTCGACAGCGTCGACTACGGCTATGAAGTGTTCATGCGCGACATCGGCACGGTCGTCATGGGCCGCGCGAGTTACGAACTCGCGCGAAGCTTCGGCGACTGGCCTTACCCAATGGCACAGAGCCTGGTCATCACCTCGCGCCGCTTGGACGACGCGCCGCCGAACGTCACGCGCGTGGCTGCCGACATCGCGCGCCTCGTCGCAGCCCTGCGCAAGCGGCGGCAAGGACGCCTGGGTCATGGGTGGCGCGATGGCGATCAACGCTTTCCTGGCGGCCGGCGCCATCGACCGCATCGACCTTTTCACGATCCCCATCTTGCTCGGCGACGGCATCCCGCTCTTCGCCAAGGGCCGCCCGGAAGCGGCGCTGAAGCTTGTCTCCACGCAAGCCTACGACAAGGGTCTGGCGCGCCAGTCCTACGTGCGTGCATAGTCTCGTCCAAAAGACGTTGGAGGGACACCCATGCGATGGATGGCGATAGGTTTAGGCTTGGCGTTGAGCCTCGCCGCGGGCGCGGCGTCGGCGGCCACGACAAAAGACTTCCTCTACCGCTGTTCGACCGACGAAGCGGGCTGCGCCGCCAAGATCAAGACCGCGCGTCAGCTGCTCGAACACCCGCCGCGCGGCGGCACGCCGGTGAGATTGTGCCTCCCGAGCGGCATGAGCGATGAAGGTCTCGTCGGCGAAGTAACCACGTGGATCGACGAACAGATTCCGCCGCTCGACAACAAGGACGAAGCCGACAGCATCGCTATAGCGCTCGTCGCGCTCTACGCCTGCGGCGGCTACAAGGAACTGCAGGGAGACACGCCATGACCATGTTTCGCGCCGACCTGCTCAAAGGCAAACGCATCCTCGTCACCGGCGGCGGCACCGGCCTTGGCAAGGAGATGGCCGACGAATACGCAAAGCTCGGCGCCGAGGTCTACATCTGCGGCCGCCGCGGCCCCGTCGTCGAAGAGACCGCGCAGGAACTCTCCAAGGCGCACGGCACCCGCGTCACCGCGCTCGAATGCGACATCCGCGTCCCCGACGCCGTCGATGACATGATGACCCGCGTCTTCAACGAAGGCCCGCTCCATGGCCTCGTCAACAACGCCGCCGGCAACTTCATCAGCCGCACGAAGGATCTGTCGCCCAACGGCTTCAACGCCATAGCGAACATCGTCTTCCACGGCACGTTCTACGTCACGCTCGCCGCCGGCAAACGCTGGATCGAGAAGAAGCAGAAGGCGAACGTGATCTCGATCTTGACGACCTGGGTGTGGAACGGCGGCCCGTTCACCGTGCCCTCCGCGATGTCGAAGGCGGGCCTCAACGTCATGACGAAATCTCTTGCCGTCGAATGGGCAGCCCACGGCATCCGCCTCAACGCCATCGCGCCGGGCCCCTTCCCGACCAAAGGCGCATGGGAACGCCTGAATCCAGGCAGCGTCCGCTCGGGCACGATGGGCACGCAGCAAGATTCCTCAGCGTCGAACAATCCGATGGGCCGCGTCGGCCAGATGCAGGAACTGAGAAACCTCGCGACGTTCCTGATGTCGGACGGCTGCGACTACCTGACCGGCGAAACCATCGCCATCGACGGCGGCTCGTTCCTGGCCGGCGGCGGCAACTTCTCCCAACTCTCGAAACTCGGCGACAGCGAGTGGGAAGGCATCCGCAACATGATCAAGAGCGCCAACGACAAAGACCGCGCCAAGCGGACGGTGTAGCGCTCAAAACGTCACGACCGCTTTGCCGATCACGCGCCGTTCGTTGAGCGCGCGGAACGCGTCGACGGCCTGCGACAACGGCACGCTCAAGCCGATATGCGGTTTGATCTTGCCGTCCCGCGCCAGACGCGCGACCGCTTCGATGTTCTCGCGGCCCTTCTCGGGAAACTGGCGCCCGTACTCGCCGGCACGCACGCCGACGACCGAAAAGCCTTTGATCAGCGGCATGTTCACGCTGACCGTCGGGATGCGCCCGCTCGTGAAACCGATGATGAGCAAGCGCCCGCCGAAGGCAATGCAGCGCACGCTCTCGTCGAACACGTCGCCGCCGACGGGATCGTAGATCACATCGGCGCCGCGCCCACCGGTAAGGCGTTTCACCTCGTCCTTGAAGCCTGTGGTGTAATCGATCACGTGGTGCGCGCCGCGCGCCTTCAACACATCGAGCTTTGCCTGCGACCCGGCGGTCGCGATCACCCGCGCGCCGAGCAGCAGCCCGAGATCGACCGCCGCCATGCCGACGCCACCCGCCGCGCCATGCACCAGCAGCGTCTCGCCGCGCTGCAACTGCCCGCGCCGCACCAATGAAACATAGGCGGTGAGCCACGCGGCCGGAAAACTCGCGGCCTGCGCCCAATCCATTGCAGGCGCCTTCGGGTGCAGCGCCGCGGCGGGGACATTCACCTCCTCCGCCATCATGCCGAGGCGCGATGCAACCACGACGGCATCGCCCACCTTCACGTTGCCGACGCCTTCGCCGACAGCCGTAACTTCGCCCGCACCCTCCATCCCCGGCGTGAACGGCAGATCGGGTTTGAACTGATACTTGCCTTGCGTCATCAACAAATCGGGAAAATTCAGCGACGCTGCGCGCATCTTGACCCGCGCTTCGCCTGCGGCCGGCGGCGGCAACGTGCGCTCCTCGATCCGAAGTGTCGAAAAATCATCAGCGAGCGCAGGGCAGACAAGCGCCCGGCTCATCCGATCGCCCGCCGCAGATCCGCGACGATCTCGTTGAGCGCCGTGCGCGCCGCAGGGATCGCGCCGCCCATCGCCGTGAAGGCGTGCGAGAGCGTCTCATAGCAGCGATAGAGCACCGGCACGCCTGCGATCTTCAGTGCCTCCGCATAGTCGCGCCCCTGATCGACCAAGGGATCATGCCCGGCGGTGTAGATCAGCGCCGGCGGCAGTCCCGCCAAATCGTCGGCGAGCCCCGGCGACGCGCGCAAGTCGCGCGCCTCGGTTGCCGGATTTGCGAAATAGAGATTGCGGAAATAATCCATGATCGGCGTGGTCAGCGGATAGGCGTTGCCGAATGCGCGCATCGACGGCGTCTCGGACAGCCAGTCGACGACGGGATAGATCAGCATCTGCAACACCGGCGGCTTCTCGTTCGACCGTTTCAATTCCTGCGCCACCACCGCCGACAGATAGCCGCCCGCCGAATCGCCGCCGACCGCGACCACGTTGGGATTGCCGCCGATCATGCGCGCATTCTCCCGCACCCAGCGGAACGCCGCGAGCGCATCGTCGACCGCCGCCGGAAACCGCTGCTCCGGCGCCAGCCGGTAATCGACCGACACGACGAGACACCCCGCGCGCCAGGCGATCTGGGAACAAAACACGTGGCACGTTTCGAGGTCGCCGATCACGCACCCGCCCATATGGAAATAGACTAGCGTCGGCACCAGCCGGTTCGGTAGGCGCGGCTTGTACGTGCGCACATGAATCGACTTGCCCTCGACGCCGGGCAAGAGAAGGTCGGCGATCTCGATGTCGTGCGCCGGCTCGCCGTCGAGGAGGGCGAGACCTTCGGCCGCCGCCTTGCGCGCCGCGTCGGGCTGCATGGACGCAAGCGAGGGCTGCCGTTTCGCCATCGCACTGAGGAACTGCAGCCGCGGATCGAGCGTGCGCCCCTCGATCGTCAGCGCCTTGCCGCCCGAAACAGCGACAAGCCAACTTCTCGGCAGGCTCAGCAATGTCCGGACCAACACCCTCCGCATACGGCGCAAAATGCGGCCTCAGGCAATTGAGTCAAGCCCGAAGCGCCGCATTTGGGCATCGCGCGATCCGTGTTAACCTCTTCCATCTTGCTATTAAGGAATCGAACGCATGTCAGCCCGCTACGATCTCGTCATCCGCAACGCCACGATCTTCGACGGCACCGGCACACCCGGCTTTGAAGGCGACATCGCGCTGACAGATGGCCGCGTCGCCGAAGTCGGTCGCGTCGCGGGCACGGGGCGCGAAGAGATCGACGCCAAAGGCAAGATCGTCACCCCCGGCTTCGTCGACATCCACACGCACTACGACGGCCAAGCGACGTGGGACGAACGCTTGACACCCTCCGCATGGCACGGCGTGACGACCGCGGTGATGGGCAATTGCGGCGTCGGCTTCGCACCCTGCAAGCCCGGCGATCACGACATGCTCGTGCGCCTGATGGAAGGCGTGGAAGACATCCCCGGCGTCGTGCTGACCGAAGGCTTGAAATGGAATTGGGAGACCTTCCCCGAATTCCTCGACGCCTTGGAAGCGCGCCCGCACGACATCGACTTCGCGACCCAAGTGCCGCACGGCGCACTGCGTGTCTACGTCATGGGCGAGCGCGGCGCGAACCGCGAACCCGCCACGCCCGGTGAGATCGCCGAGATGGGCCGCATCGCCAAGGGCGCCGTCGAAGCGGGCGCTCTTGGCTTCTCGACCTCGCGCACGCTCAACCACCGCACCAGCGACGGCAAACCCACGCCGACCTTGACCGCGGCCGAAGATGAGCTCCTCGGCATCGCCCTGGGGCTGAAGGCAGCAAACCGCGGCGTGCTGCAGGTCGTGTCCGACTTCATCGACCCGGCACAGGAATTATCGATGCTGCGCCGCCTGGTCGTCGAATCGGGCCGCCCGCTCTCCTTCTCGCTCGCGCAAAGCGACCGCGGCCCCGACGCCTGGAAGATGCTTTTGGGCTTCCTCGATCAATGCGCCGCCGACCGTCTGCCCGTGAAGGCGCAGGTGTGCGGCCGCCCCGTCGGCCTGCTGCTCGGCCTCTCGCTGACGCTCAATCCGTTCTCCGCACACGCCAGCTATCAGAAGATCGCGCATCTCTCCTTCCCCGAACGCTTGGCCGCGATGCGCACACCCGAACTGCGCCGTGCTTTGCTGTCGGAACAGCCGTCGTCCGACAACCCGTTCGTCAAAGCGGTCTTGCGCAATTTTGCAAAGATGTTCCCGCTCTCCGATCCGCCGGACTACGAGCCGACACCCGAGATGAGCTTGGGCGCGCAAGCCCGGCGCACGAACAGGCGCGCCGAAGAGCTGGCCTACGATTGGCTCCTCGCCGACGATGGCCGCGCCGTGATCCTGTTCCCGTTCCTGAACTACGCGAACGACAACCTCGAGCCCTCGCTCGCGATGATGCGCAATCCGAACACCATCTTAGGCCTCGGCGACGGCGGCGCGCATGTCGGCATGATCTGCGACGGCAGCTTCCCGACGTCCATGCTCACGCACTGGACGCGCGACCGCACGCGCGGCGAGAAACTGCCGCTCGAATGGGTGATCAAAGCCCAAACCCGCGACACGGCAGCAGCGGTCGGCCTCAACGACCGCGGCGTGCTGAAGCCCGGCTACAAAGCCGACGTCAACGTCATCGACCACGCGAGGCTGACGCTCCACCGCCCCACGGTCGCCTACGACCTCCCCGCCGGCGGCCGCCGCCTGGTGCAATACGCCGACGGCTACGAGGCGACGATCGTTTCGGGAGAAATCACATACCGCGACGGAAAGCCGACAAGTGCGCTTCCCGGCAAACTGGTCCGTGGTGCACAGCGCGCAAGGTAGTATGGCAAGTCCGACTAACGCATCTTCGACTTCAGCTTGATCGTTTCGCCGTCCACCGCGAACGTGCCGTAGCCGTGGTGGTGGATGGTCTTGGGTTTCTTCTGGCCGGGATCGTTCCAGGCGGCGAGCACTTCGAGGATAAAGAGGTTGTATTTGCCGACGAGGCGCGTATCCGCGACCTTGCATTCGAGGTTGGCAAAACATTCGGCCACGAGAGGCGCGGCCACGCGTTCGGCGGGCAGCGGAGTCAAGCCGAATGTCTTGAACTTGTCGATCTTGCGGCCGGACGAATTGCCCACCTGCACCACCTTCTGAGCAAGCGCCAGTGCAGGCACGGCGATCACGCATTCCTTCGTCGCCTGCAATGCGGCGAAGCTGTGGTTCGCGCTGCTGACGACGCAGGCGACAAGCGGCGGCTCGAACTCGACCATCATGTGCCACGACATGGTCATGACGTTGGGCCGGCCCTTGCGCGCCGTCGTGAGCAGGACCACCGGGCCCGGCTCCAGCACTTGGTAGACCTTCGAGAGCGGTAGCTTCTTCAAGGGCGTCAGCATGGCCAGTTGTGCGGGGCGGGCGAAGGCTGGGGCCACACCGTGTGAAACCAGCCGGTCTGGCCCCAGAGATGCACGCTGACCTTCCACGCGAAGGGACCCATCGGCGTCGCGACACGCTTGGTCTTCGGTCGGAAGATGCGCCCGCCGTGCAAGAGCTCGCCGCGCCAGCCTTCGCTTCGCGTGCATTCGGCGCTGACATAGAGGCGATAGCCCCAGGACCCGCGGTCCATGATCACGTTGCCCGGGTTCGTTTGCATCCAGCGCAGCATGTCGGAATGGATGAAACCGCAAGGCGTCCACGCCTGCGCGCAGACGACGCCGATGAACTCGCCGGTGTTCGTTTGCCGTACGTCGTCGGGCTCGAAGACGACGGCCTGACCGTCAGGATCATAGAGCGTGCCGTGCCAGCCTTGGCTGCGCGTGCCGGGCGCGGTCACCGTGATCTCGTAGAACAGGCGCTCCGTCGCGGCGTGGACGGGGAGTGCGAACGCCAGCCACGCAAGCAGCGCGAACGTAATTGGCATCGCCCTTGTCATTGCAGTTTCCATAAGTGATCTCGCATTACATGAAGAACACGCGCGCCGGTTCGCGGTCTTGAGCCAGATCAGGGTCGGGCCAAAAAAAACCCGGTGGTGACGGATAGGGTCGCTCTAGCGCTTCTTCCCCGCGCCCTTCTTCGGCAGCGCCGGCAATCCGCCGAGGAAGAGGGCGGTCGCAAACCGGGCCGCGTCGTCGACGCTGACGTCCGAACGCACGAGCATGTGGTTGGCCACCTCGAACGCGACGCCCACCATCGCGGCCATGAGAAGGTCGGAATCGATGGCCGGCATCATCCCGTTCGCCATCGCGACCTCGAGGTCGGCGCGCAGCTCGTCGAAGCCGGCGACGACTTCCGGCGTGTCGATGCGCACGTGCTGCAGTTCTTGGTTGCGCCGCATGGTCGCGAAGGTCGCCTGGTCGTTCTTCACGAAGTCGAAGAACGTGCGGAACGAGCCTGAAATGAACTCCTCGAAATTGCGCGCGCGGATGCGCTCCGCGCGAAGCCGCGGGCGCACGCGCAGCGCCGTCTCGTCGCGCAGCGCCTGGTACACCTCTTCCTTCGATTTGAAGTAGTTGTAGAACGTGCCCGACGCGAGCTCGGTCGCGCGGATGATGTCGCGCACGGTCGTGGCGCCGTAGCCCAGCTCGGCGAACACAAGTCGCGCCGCGTCGATGATGGCTTGGCGATTGTTCGCCTTGGTCTCTTCCCGCTTGCCGCGGAGCTTTGCCTCGAGGTCGATGCTCATGCCGCCACCGTCTGTCTGGGCGAAGGCCTGATCACGCGCGGCTCGATCGGCAGCGCGAAGCCGTGCGCTTCCGCGCGCCGCCTGCCCTTCGCAAGCTCCCTGCGCAAATCGTAGGTGTACTCGCCGCAATTGATCTGGATCGTGTGGCGCGCCGTCGAGACGTAGCGCGCCTTGATCCGTTCGTGCATTTCGATGCGCTGGGCATTCATCACTTCGCCCGGCGGCAGCGCGTAGCGGCCGGTCAGATAGTTCGCGATCAGCTTCGATTGCTCTTCGGCGATCGGCATCATCGCGCACAAGGGCTGCACCAGCGCGACGAAGAACAAGTTCAGGAACCGCGGATCGATCATGCGCTTCCACAGCGCGATGTCGTTGCCGGGCGCCGAGATGAAGCCTTCGTCGAAGAAGGGCATCGTGATCTTGTAGCCGGTGCACCAGATGATGACGTCGACGTCCTCCGCGCTGCCGTCGCTGAAGATCACCTGGCGGCCGCGCAACTCTCTGATGTCCGGCTTGGGCGTCACATCGCCCGAACCGATGCGGATGTAGAGTTCCTGGCTGATCGCCGGGTGCGTCGACAGAAACCTATGATCCGGCGCCGGCAGTCCGAATTGTTCGGGCCGCCCCACGGTCTTGGCCAAACGCTGCTCGGCAAGCCACAACGTCAGGCTCGTCGGCATGGCGCGGCTGATCCACGATGGGTCCTTGCTCGGATGATCGACATGCGCGTCCAAGACCTGGCCGCCGGTGTATTTCGGGACGACCCAATAGCCGCGCCGCTGCGACAGGAACACGTTCTTGGCGACACCCTTGCGCCCCAGCTCGCACGCGATGTCGAGCGCCGAATTCCCGAACCCGACGACGAGGACGTTCTTGTTCACGCAGCGCGCCGGCTCCGACGGGTCGATGTAGTGATGCGAATGGATCTGCGCGCCCTCGAACGTTCCGGGATAGGCGGGCTCGGGCCAGCGCGGATCCCAATGATGCCCGTTGGCGACGCAAAGCGCGTCGTAGAGCCGCTGCTCGCCGCTTTCGAGCGTGATCTTCCACAGGCCGTCGGTCGTCTGCTCCGCCCGCTTCACGCCGCTGTCGAAGATGATGCTGTCGCGGATGCCGAAATGGTCGACATAGGCGTCGAAGTAATCCGCGATCTGCGTGTGATGCGGATAGTCCGGATACGCGCGTGGCATCGGAAAGTCGGAGTACGCCATCTTGTCGCGCGAGGTGTTGATGTGCAGCGACCGATAAGCCGACGACATGTCGTTCTTGTTCTTGAACACCCAATTGCCGCCGACGCGGTTGGACTTTTCAAAACAGTCGAACGGAATGCCGTATTCCGAAAGCACCTTCGCGGTCGCAATCCCGCTCGAGCCCGCACCGATGATGCACGTTTTCGGCAGGCGAGGGTCGGCTACGCGCGGCGCAAGTCCAGCCATGGTCCCCTTGAGCGTGACCCCTTGAGCGTCAGTCTCACCGACAGTCTAACAATTCATGACGCCGCGTCAACTTCTGACAGAATGTCAGCCTCCCTCCCTTGACACACAGTAAGTAAGTAATTACTCACTTACTAATGGGCAGACCGCAGACCATTTCGAACGAGGACATGCTCGCCGCCGCGCGCGACGTGTTCCTGAAGCACGGCGTCTCCGGCTCCACCAAAGAGATCGCGCGACGCGCCGGCATTTCGGAAGCAGCCCTCTTCAAGCGCTTCTCGACCAAGGCGCAGCTTTTCATGGCGGCGATGGCTCCGCCCGCGCCCGGCGTCGACGCGATCGTTGCGCGGGCGGCCGCGACGAAATCCGCGCGCGAGGCGCTGCACGTGCTGTCGGAGGCTGTGCTCGACTACTTCCGCACTGCGATCCCCATGATCTTGCCGCTTGTTTCCCACCCCACGTTCGGCGCCGCCGAACGGCCCCGCAACTTCGAGACGAGCCCGGCGACAAGCTTGCTGCGGGCGATCGCGGCCTATCTCGGCAGCGAAAATACGCGCGGACGATTGCGGGTGAAGGATCCGTTGGCGGCCTCCGCCATGCTGGTCGCGGCGCTGCACAGCATCGCGCTCTTCGAAATCATGGGCTTCCACGGCGGAACGACGCCCAAGGCCGGCGTCCGATCCCTTGTCGACGCGCTGTGGCACGGGCTCGAGCCGAACGCAATCATCTCCCACCGAACGAGGAAATCCAAATGAGCGATATGGCCTTGAGCGAAATTTCATCGCGGCCCGAACGCCGCGCGACCCCGTGGGCCGTGAGCTGGCTCACCTGGCCGCTGCTCTTTGCGGCCAACATATGGGCGATCGCGCATGCGATCGTGTTCAAATGGGACTTTGGAATCACGCTGGGCGTGCTGGTCGGGGTCGCGATCGTGACGCTTGTCCTGCTCGAATTCCTCTATCCGCTGGACCCGCGTTGGCGCATGACGTGGCGCAGCTTTCTCGCCCGCGACATCAAATATTTTCTGGCCGGCGGCCTGACGGGCGCCGCGACCAACTACGGCTTGGGTCTCGTCGGCCTGACGTTGGTCGCGGGGCATGTGGGTCCCACGACCGATTGGCCGCTGTGGCTCGCCGTCCCCGCGACGATCCTCGCCTTCGATTTCTTCCAGTACTGGCAGCATCGCTGGAGCCACGAGGCCGACAATCCCTTCAAAGCCTTCCTGTGGAAGACGCACGCGGCCCATCACCTTCCCGAGCAGGTCTATGTCCTGATGCATCCGGCCGGGCATCCCCTCAACTTCATCCTGCTTCAAGGTTTGATCAGGGTCCCGCTTTTCTACGTCTTGGGTGTCTCGCCGGAGGCGTTGTTCGCGGCGACCGCGGTCATGGGCCTGCAAGGTCTCGTCTCGCACTGCAACGTCGACCTGCGCGCCGGGTGGTTCAACTACATCTTCGCCGGCACGGAGCTGCATCGCTTTCATCACAGCGCCGACATCGCCGAAGGCAAGAACTTCGCGGTCGCGCTGTCGTTGCTGGACGTGATCTTCGGCACGTTCGTCTATCGGCCCGACGAATTGCCGCGCCGCCTTGGCGTCGCCGATCCCGCCGCCTATCCCCGCTCGGCCCAGTTCTGGCGTGTGATGTTGATCCCGCTTCGCAAATGAGCGGGCTCACTCCGTCCGCTGTATCTTCAGGATCGCATTCGTCAGATCCGACGCGACGAAGATCGTTCCGTGGTTGTCGACGGCGACGCCCGTTGTGAGGAACGCCGTCGATTGTCCCGCGGGTGCCGGCAGACCGATCGCCAAATTTTCCGCCAGCACCCTAGCGGCACCCGTGTTCGGATCGACAGCGGTCACGCGCTTGGCGCCGACCTCGGCCACGATCAACCGCCCGTCGGGCGCGATGTCGATGCCTTCGGGCCCGGCAAGGCCTGAGGCAACGACCGTCTTCGCGCCGCTCGCCAGATCGACGCGCGTGATCTTCCCGTCGCTCGACGTAACGTAAGCCGCACCCTTGCCGTCGAGCGCCATCGCCACCGGTTGATCGAAGCCCGAGGCTATCGTCGTGCGCTTCTCGCCTTTTTCGTCGTCGAGCGCGATCAGCGATCCGCTGCGCGCTTCCAGAACCAAGACGCGCCCCTCGCTCGTCTCCGCCGCGTCGACCGGCGTCTTGAATTCGTGGAACAGCGCCACCGACTTCCCGCTTTGGCGATCGACCAATTGCACGCTGTCGGAGGACTCACTGGCCAGCACGACATGTTTCGGTCCGACGCCGACGCCCGAGGGGTAGCTCAACACATCGCCGAACATGCGCAGCGTCGTCTCGACCGCCCCGGTCACGGTATCGACGCGCCGATAGGTGAAGATGTCGGCGAGATGCAAGGTGTGCTCCGCCCCGTCATGCGCGATGGCAAGGTCCACCGCCGCCGCGATCTTGCCTTTCACGACCGTTGTGACCGCAAGCGTCTTCGGATCCACGAGATAGATCGCATTGTCGGCCATATTGGTCACGTAAATGCGGTCCTGCGCATCGATGGCAAGGTTGTCGAGCGCGGGATCGAGCTGCGCCACTTTCGTCCGCTTGCGCGCCTTGACGTCGATCTTGTAGAGCGCGCCTTCCGCCGTATCGATCGCCCAAAGCCCGCCCTTCGAATCGAAGTTGGCCGCTGCCGGCGTTTTGAATCCGTCGACGATGACGTCGACCTTGCCGTTGTGCGGATCGACCGCCGCGATCGCGCCCTTGAACCACAAGGGCCCATAGATCCGCCCGTCGCGCCCGACCTCGAATCCGTTGAGCCCGCCGAGCTTCTCCGCGATCTTGCGCGGCGGTTTCGCACCCGTGACGTCGGCTTCGTAGAGCGCGTCGCCCAGGAACACCTGTGTGAAATAGAGCCGCCCCTCTTTCGTAAACGCGAGCGAGTTGACGCCGGGCAAACCCGTCGCGACTTCGATCGTCGGTCCTCCGGGTTTCTGCAAGAACACTTTTCCGATCAGGAATCCGGTCCACGCCATCGTCCCGTCGCGCGCAAACGCGATGTCGTCCGCCATGCCGTTCGGCGGTCCGATCAGTTCCGACGAGGCGCCCGTCGCCGGATCGATCGCATAGATCGCCTGACCTACGACGCTGCCCACCAAGAGCTTTCCGTCCGGCGCGGCGGCAATACCGTGGATGCCGTGGAACGCCGACGGCCCGACAAGCTCGCTGACGACATAACGTTCTTCGCCGCCCGTCGCGCAAGCGCCCAACGCCAGCGATAACGCTACGGCGACGGCAGCTGTTGCTTTCCCGGTCATGACTCCCCCCGCGATACGAATGACGATACGGCAGTCAGCCTTTGGCCCACACCGCGCGTCAAGCCCGCGCGTTGACAATTCGCCTGGCCTCTTTTCCACTCCCGGCCTGATGAGCGACCTGCCCACGCAACTGCCCGAGCATAGGAAGGGTTTCATTCTGGCCGGCGTGCCGCACGCCGCCGCGATCGGAATGACGGTGATCGACGTCAAGCCCGGCGAAGCCGTGTGCAAAGTACCGTACGCCGAGCACCTTGTCGGCAACCCGGACACGCGCGTCATCCACGGCGGCGTCATCACCTCGCTTCTGGACAACGCCTGCGGCATCGCCGTCGGATCGAAAACGATGCTGCAGGGCCAGATCGCGACGCTCGACCTGCGCATCGACTACATGAAGCCCGCGACGCCCGATCAGGACATCCTCGCCTTCGCCGAGTGCTTCAAGGTGACGAAGAACATCGCCTTCGTGCGCGGGCTCGCCTATCACACCGATCGCGCCGACCCCATCGCGACCTGCGCCGCGGCCTTCATGCTCGGCACAAAGGGCCAGAGAAGCGGAGCGCGCTGATGGATCTCATCAAACGCGCGCTCGCCGAAGGCCGCAAACCCGATCTCCAGGAACTGGTCGACGCAATCCCTTATTGCCGTTTTCTCGGCATCGAGGTCGATCGCAAAGGCACGGAGCTGACGACGATCTTGCGCTTCGATCAAAAGCTCATCGGCAATCCGCTGTTGCCCGCGCTGCATGGCGGCGTGGTCGGCGCATTTCTCGAAGTCACCGCCGTCATCCAACTGATGCTCGAGGTCGAAAGCGAAGACCTGCCCAAGCCCGTCGACATCGGCATAGATTATCTGCGCTCGGGTAAGCCCGTCGACACCTACGCCCGCGCGACCATCACCAAGCACGGCCGGCGCGTCTGCAACGTCAGCGCCGAAGCCTGGCAAGACGAGCACACGCGCCCGATTGCTGCACTGCACGGCCACTTTTTGATCAAACCGAAGGAAGCCGAGCGCGCTTAGCCGCGGCCGGCGCCGGATGTCGCACGGCCAGCGCACTGCGACTGCGAACGCTTCGCGGTCGTGACTCGCTGCCCACATCGTGACTTGCGTGCCCGCGCGGGCGGCATAGAATCATTTTGGGCACGGGGCTCCTCAATCAGTTGCGTTCAATTTTTCTGAACTCACATGGAGAAACCGTCATGCGTCGCTCTTATAGAGATTGGATTGCGTGGTCGTTGATAGCGGGGATCGCCGTCGTCGCCGGCACCGAATACTACGTGCGCCAGCAAACCGGAATGTCGACGGCGGCTTACGTCTACAAGATCGTCGTCACCGCCGAACGTCCCGCCCCTCCCGCGCATTGAAATTCATTCGCAACGGCGCATTGCCGTACGCGCCGTTGCGCACGCCAATGAACGAAGCTTCACGCCTCTGAAATGTCGTGACGCCCGTCACGCTCGAAGCCGCGTTTCAGCGCTTCTCCCGATCGCAACGTGACAAGCATCTCATCTTGAACGCCGCATGACATGCGGTGCGCGCATGCCTGGCATGAATGGCCGAAGCTTCATTTGAATCCACGCCTCATCAACCATACCTACTCGCGCGACGACGACGTGAATCGATTTGCATCATTTCCCCGGACCTTGAGGAGAGACAAAATGATTTCGCGCAATTGGGAAGATTGGGCTCTTGGTGTTTCGCTTGCCGCCGCGGCGGCATTGAGCCTGGCCTTGCATGAAGTGCGTGCGCCGAGCTTCGCCGCGGACGCGGTGGCCGCCGAGAAATCACGGGCCGACTATGTGATGACCATCACGGCCCACCGGCTGCCCGCCGAGTGCAAGGGCATGACGAAGCCCGCGAGCTGCGCGGCCTTGTTGGACGGCGCCACGATTTCGATGAAAGACAACCGCTAGCCGGATCTTGCTTGCGGAATCCGGGGACGTACAAACAAAAAGGCGCGGCCTTGGAGCCGCGCCTTTTTCATGCCGACAAACCAAGCTCAGGCTTCGGGCTCCTCCAGAACGACCGCATAACCCCAAAGCCGCCGAATATGCTTGAGCACCGCTTCCTTGGTGTTCTGCGCCAAGGGGATGCCGCGATGACGGTTATGCTGCAAGGTCAGCGTCCGGTCGCCGGCGAGATTGGCGGCGACGACTTGGATATCGGGCTGATGGGTGGCAAGGTCGTAGAGCCGCGCGAGTGAGGTGCGAAGCTTGCGGTAGCCGAGTTCGTTGTGAATCGCCGCGACCGTGTAGACGGGATCCTCCGTCTTGTCGCGCACGGCAAAGAGCTTCAGGTCGCGCATGACCTTGGGGCTCAGGAACTGCTGGATGAAGCTTTCGTCGCGGTAATTCGCCCATGCGTGCTTCAGCACGTCGCGCCAGTTGCCCTTGCCGGCAACCTCGGGAAACCAGTCCCGGTCTTCCGGCGTCGGGTCCTCCGACATGCGCTTGATGTCGGACATCATCGCAAAGCCCAGCGCGTACGGGTTGATGCCGTAATAGCGGCTATCGTCGAAGCCCGGCTGCATCACGACGCTCGAATGCGAGTGCAGGAATTCGAGGATCGATCCCTCGCCGATGTGTCCGCGGTCGTAGAGGGCGTTCATGATGTAGTGATGCACGAATGTGGCGCAGCCTTCGTTCATCACCTTGGTCTGCATCTGCGGATAGAAATACTGCGCGACGTTGCGCACGATGCGCAAAATCTCGCGCTCCCAGTTCTTGAGCGTCGGCGAATGCTTCTCGAGGAAATAGATCAAATTCTCCTCGGGCAGGTTCATCGGCGCGTGCAGGCCGACGGCCTCGTCCTCGTCGACCGAGGCGAGGTCGGCGCTCATGTCGCGCGCGGAACCCGGCAGCGTGCGCCACAGGTCGTTGAAGCTTTCATCTTCGTACTGCTGGCGCTTGCGCAGACGTTCCTCGCGCGCCGCCTTGGACGGCCGCGGCGGCCGGCGATAGCGAAACACGCCCTGCTCCATGAGCGAGTGCGCGGAATCCAGGATGGCCTCGACCTGTTCCGCGCCGTATTTCTCTTCGCACGCCGAAACGTACTTTTTGGAGAACGCGAGGTAGTCGAGGATCGCCTCCGCGTTCGTCCATTGCCGGAACAAATAGTTGTTCTTGAAGAAGTGATTGTGCCCGAAACACGCATGCGCCATGACGAGCGCCTGCATCGTCATGGTGTTTTCTTCCATCAGGTAGGAAATGCACGGGTTCGAGTTGATGACGATCTCATAGGCCAGCGCCTGCCAGCCTTTGTTGTACATCGTCTCTTCGCGCGCGAAGATCTTGCCGAACGACCAGTGATGGTACATCAGCGGCATGCCGTGCGCGGAATAGGCGTCGAGCATCTGCTCCGACGCGATGATCTCGATCTGGTTGGGATAGGTGTCGAGCTTGAGGTCGTTCTTGGCGACGTCCTCGATCGCCGCGAACACGCGCTGCAGCAGCGCGAAGTCCCACTCCCCGCCGATGAACAGGGGCTCGCTCATGCCGCCCGACCGCGCGCGGCGTCGACGCTTTCGCCCAATGTGACCGCAAACAGCGCCTTCAACAGGTCGATGTGCTCGAACCTCCGGCGCGACAGAATATGGCGCGTCGCGACCTCGCCGTGAGCAAGGCCTTCGAGCAGCACATGGCGGGTGCCGGGCAAGATCGCCGAATTCACCGGCACAAGCCCGTCGTTCTTGAGGCCGTGTTGGTCCATCCATCGCCCCGTCGGCCAATCCGGCGCAAGCTGCGGCTTGAGCAGCGACGAGCCCGTAACCGTGCCCACGCACATGATCGGAACGTCGTGCGTGAGTTGCGCGATCCGCGTCGCGTGCTCAACCATGTAGTACGCGCGCCGGTCCGTCCTGAGGTCGCCGATCGCCTCGAGATCGGCGCCCAAGAGCCTCAGCGCCGCGCCGCTCACCTTGCGCGCGCGTCCGCCGCCCGAAGCGATGTCCGCGATGGGCGAGCCCATGAACGGCGCCTGGAACGCGATCCAGCCGTCGACGAAACGCACGACTTCAGGATGCGCGATCAAGGCGTGCAACGTGTCGAGCCCGCCCTTCGAATGCGTGACGAGCCAGGTCGGCCGGTGACGATCGGCCAGGATGGCGGCCAGACGCTTGCCGTTCTGTTCGACCGGCGCGCCGGTGTCGATGTCGGCGATATCGGCTTCGAACCCTTCGTCGCGCAATTGGCGTACCTGATGCGTCAGGTACTCGACGAGGCGCAGGCGGCTCGCCTTCAGCGCGATGCCGCTCAAGACGGCGGGCACGAACAGGATGCGCGACGCGCGCATGCGGTGCGCGACCCGTTTGAACGCCGCCTCGGAAGCCGCGCCGCCCAGGAGTTCTTTCAAGCGTGCCGTCTCGTCGATCGACTGCGGCGCGCGGCGCAGCAACCAATAGGCGTCTTCGACCACCTGATGATCGAGCCACGACAGAAGCCGCCCCCAAACGCCCGCGCCGACTGCGTTCACGCCTTCGCCTCCGCGTTTTCCTTGGCGAAGAGTTCGCGGAACACCGGGAAAATGTCCTGGGGCTTCGCGATGCGCTTGGTCGCGAAATTCTTCCACGCTTTGGCGACCGTGCGATAGGCGCGCCACAACTCCGCGCCCGACTCTTCGCTCGAAAAGACTTCCATCTCGCGCTCGTCGAGAATCTCGATATAGGCGTAGTACTGGCAGATCGGCATCAGATCGTTGTTGAGAAGATCGACGCAGCGCGACGCGTCGCCCGTCTGCGTGTAACCGTCCGACGCCTGCGCCGCATAGATGTTCCACTCCCCCGTCGCATAGCGCTCGGCCACGATCTTCTTCATCTCTTCGAGCGCGGTCGACACGATCGTGCCGCCCGACTGGCGCGAATAGAAGAACGTGTGCTCGTCCACTTCCTGCGCGTCGTGCGTATGGCGGATGAAGACGATGTCGAGGCGTTCATAGCGCCGCCTGAGGAACAAGTGCAGCAGCATGAAGAAGCGCTTCGCGAGGTCCTTTTCGCGCTCGCCCATCGAGCCCGACACGTCCATGAGGCAGAACATGACGGCTTGGCTCGTCGGCACCGGCTGCTGCTCGAACGAATTGAACCGCACGTCGACGGGATCGAGGAACGGCACCCATTTGCGCCGATGTTCGAGCCGCGCGATCTCTTCCTCGAGTTCCGCGATCGCCTCGCGCTTGTCGGAGTCGGGCGTTGCGCCGCAGCGAAGCTCGGTGACCTTCAGGCGCAGCGCCTCGATGTCTTCTTCCCGCGGCCGGCGCATGGCCAGACGCCGCCCGAACGAGTTGCGCATCGTGCGCACGAGATTGATCTGATTGGGCGAACCCGAGGTCGTGAGCCCGGCGCGCCGCCACGTATAGGTCTTGATCTCCTTGAGCGCCGTCTTGATCAGATTGGGCAGCTCGAGGTCTTCGAAGAAGATGTCGAGAATCTCGTCCTGGCTCAGCGTGAACGAGAAATCGTCGTCGAACTCGCCCCCGGTCGACGCATCCTTGCCGCGGCCCTGGCCGTCGCCCTGGCGCGGCTTCTTGATCTGATCGCCTTCGACGAAGTCCTTGTTGCCGGGCAGAACGCGCTCATGCTCGCCGCCGGCGGCCGGGTCGTGGCGAAAGCGCGGCTCCTTCGTGCTTTTCGTTGGGATCGAGATCTTCTGGTCTTTGGCGAAGTCCGAGACCGTGCGGTCCTTCAGCGACTTCTGCACCGCGTCTTTGATCTCGCCGCGCGCGCGCCGGATGAAGCGTTGCCGGTTGGCAAGGCTTTTGCCTTTCGGATTGAGACGCCGGTCGATGAAGTTCGCCATATGAGCCGCCGGACGGGGGAGCCGCGCTGGACCTAGCGCTTAACTACC
>JBGOVA010000133.1:0-13067 GCA_041477875.1 Micropepsaceae bacterium
ACTCATGGCTGCTCTCCTCTTTCCTCGTCGTTGAACCGTCGCAAACCGATTCAAAGATAGGATGGAGAGCAGCCAGCCGCGATTACCTCATGTCAGGGAAATTTGGGTCAGAGTAGATTTATCTGAGTTCGGCGACGGAATACCTGTTTGATGGTCGCGGATAAGCACGTGTTTGGCAACGCGCCACCACTCCGCCAAGCTCCCGCCCATGCCCCGCCGCACCTCGCATCTGCGCGACAGCACCGTCACGGTCGCCTCGGTCGCGCTCCACGACAACGGCGTCAATCTCTATTGCGAGAGGTGCCCCAACCGCGCGAGCTGGACGCCGGCCGAACTCGCGGCCGTGGAGCCGCCGTGGCGCCGCTTGTGGGATTTCAAGCGCCGCCGCCGCTGCTCGAAATGCGGCGCGCGCGGCTCGACCGGCGACGTGTTCTTGAACACCTTCGTCGTCGACGCGGGCATCGCAAGCTGGGGCCGCGCTCCGGACCCGAGCGCGCCGCAACTCTGGCCGCCACGGTGATCGCTCACCATCACGGTGACGTCCGGGAAGCGGGTTTGACTCATCGCGCCGGTTGCGCGCCTTCCGACGGCTTCGGTTTTCGCGCAAATCCGGGGACACGTTACAAACTCACAGCAGTCGCGGCTGGCCCAATGGCGCAGTCTCCGGCTTGGTCCCCGTTTGCGTCGGCCGAAGGCGCGGCGGACGCTCTATGCTCGCCATGAAGGACGCTTTGCTCAGCGGTCTTATGCAAGTGCCGGATCGCTCCAGCGCCATTTGTCGGATCAGTTGTTTGGCTCGCGGCCGGTCGACGGTGCCGGCGACGGGGTGACCGGAGCGGGCTTGGTGCAGACCTTGTTGCCGTCCTTATCCGTCGAGATGGTCCCGCAGGCGTCGAAGCACTCTTTGACGGCGGCCGCATCGTTGGTGTCGATCTTGAACGACGCGTTCGACTTGCTGCCCTTGATGGTGGTTGCGCAGGCCACGGGGATGGTGCAGGTCTTGTTGCCATCTTTGGCTGTCGAGACGATGCCGCCCTTGTCGGTGCAGGCTTTGTCGGCATTCGCATCGTTGGGGGCGAGCCGGTATATGTTCGATCTGCTCGAATTCAAGTTGATCGCGCCATCCGCTGCCGGCGCCAACGCTGCCAAGGCCAAAACAGACGTGCACAACATCGCCGAGAGTTTCATGTCTTCCACCTCTTACGCCCGAGGGTTTCACCCCTTCGTGCGGCCGGCACCTTATGCCTGTCCGACCGCCCGCGCCACGTGTGCGTCGGCCTCGGAGTGCGAATGCAACGCAAGGGGGAATGTTCGCCTCGCAGATTCTGCATTTGCTGCTTCAGAAAGTTTCGTGTTGAAGCCGTTCGGGCTCCCGTTACGACGCCGGCTCTGCTCACGCTCAAACGCGTGCGATGTTCTCGCGATGTGCGGACCTCTCATCGCGCCGGTTGCGCGCCTTCCGACGACGTCCGCTTTCGCGGATTGCGCCACGTCAAGGCAATCCACACGATGACCGACGTCGACAGAATCTCGATGACTTGGAAGAACGCGTAGAAGGCCAAGTCGGGCACCTTGAGCGTCCCCACGAGGGTGAAAATGATGACGCCGGTCATGATCACGCCCGATAGAATGTTCGCCGCACGATTCAAACCATGCGGCAGCACCCAAGACAGCAGGACCATCGCAATCGGGATCTCCATGAAGGCCGCCGCCGCCAACATGAATTCCTTGTCGAGATGCACGGACCCGAAAGAGCCGCTCTGGAATCTTTCAAAGAGGGCCGGATGCATGAGGATGTAGGCGAATGTGCCTATGTCGGCGTAGATATAATTGAACAGCACCATCGACCAAAATATGCTCAAGGTCAGCTTCACTTTGACCTCATGAGACAGCTCGCTGGTCGCGTCGTTCGACTGCATCACGCACCTCCGCCGCCGCGAAATTGGGGCGCTTGCCCAGGTGCGCGGTCCTTGGAGTATTGGGTCAGCGGGTGCCGCTGCACATGACCCTAGGTAACAAAGTCATGTCCGCAGGCTTCACGGGCAAGCTCGGGTTGCGCCCTGGCGCGGGTGCGCGAGGGGCTCGGCCGTCTCTACGCGCCGTCGGGGATCGGCGCCTGGGCGTCGTAGCCCTTGAGCGCCTTGTAGGAATAGCTGATGAGCGCGACCGTCATGCCGACGACCGCGCCGTAGACGAGCAGCGCGGCAAGCCACACCGCCGGCCAGTAGAGGGCGAGGAAGGTCTCGATCTTTTCGCCGATACGCTCGCGCTCGGCCGCGATGTCGTTCACCGTGGCCGCCGCCGGCGCCGGCGCCGGAAAATGCGGAAGCTGGCCCGGCAGCGCGAAAACGACGGTGAGGACCACGGCCAGCACGACGGCATAGACGACGAAGATCGTGAGGAAGAAGAGACCGAAAAGCCTGAGCGCGTTGCCGTCGGTCAGCCGCCACGCCTCGCCGGGCGAGAGCCGGTTCGTCGCCACGACCGAGGGCGGCCACACGCACAAGCGCAGGCTGACATAGAGAACGACGATCCAGCCGATCACATAGGCGAACCAAACCCCGGCGAACGCGCCGAAATTGTTCGCGAGGTCGGGCGCGTGGCGCGGCCAATCCTTCGCCCACTCCTGCACGCGCGCGAAGAGGCCGGGCAGATCGCCGCCGGAAACGAGCAGCAGAACCGGCGTCAGCACGGTCGCCATGATCGCCAAGATGATCAGGCCCCAGATGAGCGCCATCGCCGCGTAGACGAACTCGGTGCGGCCGAAGCGGAAGCTCAGATAGACGCCCGGCCTGCGGTCGCCAAACAGGATGATGCGGTGAATGGAAACGGCGACGGCGGCCACGACGATGAGCTGAAGAATCCACATCGTCGCTTGCAGGAAGGCGAACTCCTGGATGTGCGCGAAGACGAAGAACGGCGTGGCGATGCGCTTGCCGAGCGAGAGGCCGATGAGCGCGGCGAGGCCGAAATTGGCCGCAAGCAGCAACGTGAAGGGCAGCCAGGCAAGGCGCAGCACCGTGAAGTAATCGCCGACCGCAAAGCCCAGCGCGTTTCCGAAGGTGCGAAACACGGGCAGCTTGTTCGTGTTCATGAGGCCCCCGACCTTTGTCCCCGCGATTACACGACGCGGCAAGCGCCACAGTCAATTCGCGGCCCGCATCGCAGGCGAGATCGCCCGCCCCATGTGGCCTAATCGGGCACGCCCGCGAGAAAATCCATCACCGCCGCCTTGAACATCGGCTGCGTCAGGCAGTCCATGTTGCCGCAGCCGGCGATGCGCTTGGCTTTCGCGTTCGGGAAATATCCGGCGAGCGGTTCGGGCGGGCCGGCAAGATCGTCGCCCGCTCCCGCAATCACCAGGATCTCGTTCTTGATCGAAGCGAGCATCTCGCGCGTCCACGGCCGGCCCATGGCGGCAAGCCCGCGTGACACCGCGGCGAGCGCCTTCAAATCTTGCCCTTGGCGCTCCGCGAACAGGCGAAAGCGTTTCGCCATGTCGTCGCCGATCTCCTCGGCCGACGCCGCCTCCATCGCCTTCGCGCCGATTTCCGGATCGCGCTCCTCGCGCGGATTGACCAGGAAATCGCCGACGCCGCACAAGACGCCGAGCAAGAACCGCTCGGGCCGCATCCGCAAGACCTCGAGCACCACGCGCGCGCCGAGCGAAAACCCGATCAGATCGGGCTTCTTGATCTCCAGATGCTCGACCACCGCCACGACGTCGCCCGCCATCGCTTCCAGCGAATAGTCCGCAGGCTGATAAAATTTGGCGCTCTGTCCGTGCCCGCGCAGGTCGATCGAAACGACGCGGCGCTTGGCGCGGGTCAGCATCGAAATCCAGCCGGCCTTCACCCAGTTCTCCTCGCTGCTCGCGGCGAATCCGTGCACGAGAATCACGCCGTCGCCGGTTCCGTGATCGGTGAAAAAAATCTCCGCGCCATTGATCGCAAGCGTTGTCATGCGTGCCAGCCGCACTTTTGAGGTGATAATTCTCGCGCTTGAGTTTCGCATGAATTGCGTGTGCACGTCTCCACCATCAAGCAGCGCTCGCAAAATGCGGCGCCGATCACGATTTCGCTTCGATGTGGCCGCAAATTAACGAAAATGAACTTGCACCCCACAAATGACGAAAAGAATCCGCCGTCGCAACCGATGAGCTTCCCTCTCTCACCCCTCGTATCCGAGCAGCAAAGGAACGCGACCCATGAAGCACCCGCCCCTTATGGCGCTCGTCCTGAGTGCCGCAGTCGTCGCCGCGCCCACGATCGCGCCCACGATCGCGAACGCCGCCGCCAAGCCCTCGATCGCCGAGAATCAAACCTCCGCCGTCGGTGAAATCTGGCTCGGCTATTCGTTCCTAAGTCCGGACAACATCACGCCCGACGACGAAAGCTATCCCGACATCGGCGGCAATCTGCGCGTCAACATTCCCGCCGGCGCCATGCTCAACCTCCAGCTCGATCTGATGAGCGAAACGGGCTTTGTCTCCGACTCGACGGAAAACTACACCGGCTCCGTGCTCGGCGGCGCGCACTTCTCGTGGCGCGATCCGAACGAATGGCTCGCAGGCGCCTTCGTCGGCGTCGGCAACGGCTTCAACGCAAACGACGAAACGGTCACCGCATGGCTGCTCGGCGTCGAAGGTCAGTACTACCTGACGGATTGGACGCTCTACGGCCAGCTTGGCTACATGGATGCCGACGAAGTCGATGCCGGCACGCCGGACGCGTTTCGCAACGCGTGGTTCGGCAGGGGCGTCGGCCGCTATTTCCTGGACGGCAACGTGAAGCTCGAAGGCGAACTGTCGTTCGCCAGCGGCGATCAGGACACCAACGCGGGCGACATGGACGTCTGGGGCTGGGGTCTGCGCTACGAGCGCGCGATGCGCGATTGGGACGCCAGCGTGTTCGTCGCCTATCAAGGCAACTATTACGAATCAAACGCCGACGCGGTGGCCGATAAGCTGACCGAGCACGTGATCAAGCTCGGCCTTTCCGTGGCCTTCGGCATCCAGGGCCAGAAATACGTCGATCGCCAAGGCGCCACGCTCGACCTGCCGATGGTCACGCGTTGGTCGGCTTACGGCGTCGACGTCGTCGACTAGCGCTACTCCGCCGGCTTGGCGACCGGCGCCGCCGCGGGCAACTCGGGCTCGTCCTCGAGCGTGTGCCCGAGGCGCGCGCCGATCGCTGTTCCCACGGCCGTGCGCTCCTCGATGATGCGCCTGAGTTCGCGCTGCTTGGCTTCGTCGAGCGGGAAGCGCCACATGACGAAGGCCACGAGCGCCGACACGAGCGTCGGCGGCAGGATGTAGAGCAGCATCATGGCGTTGACGACGTCGGGCGTGTTGGCGGCCTTCTCCTGAAAGCCGATATAGGCGAGCGTCCAGAACGTGAACCCGATGGCGACGGAATAGCCGAGCTTGTTGGTGAGCGCGAGCAGCGCGAAATAGACGCCCGCGCGCGCCTGTCCGGTTTCGACGTGATCATGATCGGCGACGTCCGCCATGATGGCGCGGAACAGGAAAGGTCCGACGGCCATGTTCAACCCGAAGAACGTCCACAGGATCGCCGCCGGAATGAACTCGCCCTTCGGCAGCAGATAGATGCATGGGATCAGCACGGCATTGACGATCGACGAATAGACGAGCGTGCGATGTTTGCCGAGCCGCTTGCTGACCCACAGCATCGGGGGGATGAACATGACGCCCATGGCGAAATAGATCAGAAGCAGAAGATTGGCTTGCTTGCCGAGCTCGAGCCCCACCACCGTCATCGCCAGGAACAGCGTCGCGACCGTGCCCGTCGAAAGCCCTGCGATCAAGTCGCAGAACAAGACATAGCGCAGCGGCTTGTTTGTCGCGATCGCGGCCAGGGCGACGCCCAGAGGGATATGCGGCGCTCGCGGCACCTCGCGCTCTTTGATCACGCTCACCGCGACGCCGACGCCGATTGGCAGCGTGATGATCACATACCACCCGAACGCCGCGATTTGCGCGAAGCGGTCGCCGCCTTGCCACTGAATGAGCACCGGCAGCAGCAAGACCGTGAACATGCCGATGATGTAGGCGGCCTCGCGCGAAGCGGTGATCTTCGAGCGCTCGTGATAGTCGCCGCTGAGTTCGCCGCCCCACGCCAGATGCGTGATCGTCAGCATCGTCCAGCCGACGAAGAGGAGAACCAAGGCGCCGGCCGTCGCCGGCCACGAAGTTCCCGGCGCCGGCATGAACAGGAGCACGGAAGCGGCAATCATGATGGGGACCGACAGCACCATCCAGATGCGCCGGCGCCCCCACGGCGTGTGAACGCGGTCCGACACCACGCCCATGATCGGATCCAAGAAGATATCAAGCACGCGGGTGAGCAGAAAAACGCTGCCCGCAACCGCGTACCCCAGCCCTACATCGACCGCATAGAAGTTGGGCAAATAAACGGCGAGCGGCAGGCCCATGGCCGCGATCGGCAGCCCGGGCAGCGAATAGGCGAAAAGCCACGAGGCCTTGACCCGGTCCTCGGGCGCGGTTGGGGCTGTCACGAGTTGCCTTTCCTCCTGGCTGATGTGTCAGGCGCGGAGTTCGAAACTCCGTCTTACGCTAACTATGGGCATAGATCGCAGCCCTCGCCAACAGGCGTCGCGGCGCCAGGCGCTCACGTCTGCGCCGGTCCGGCGCCGGCGGCGCGCGAGCGAGCCTCGGGCTTCGTAGCGTCAAGTGCCCGCCGATCCGAATGCAGTGCGGGAACGCAGCCAATAATCGCGAATGAATATTGCGCTCGCTCATCTTGAGGGCGCGCGCGCAATGCTGCGCCCCCCAAGTCTTGGCGCCCGAGCGGTTCCTCTTGATGCTCAATTTTCTGTCGCGCAAGTCAGTACTTGCGCAGCCGCGGCCCTGGTTGTCTTATGCGCGACAGAGCTCTCGAAAAGATGATGAGCAAAGGCTGGCGATTGTGGCGTTCTGACAAAATTGACAGGGCGAACACGTCAATTAAGGTTGCCCGCAACGACCCTATGGCGAAACCGGCGCCGCTGGAATAGTTCTATAGTGTCCCTACTATCGTACCCCTTGGAGTTGGGTTGAAAATGGCTCGCAAAGCGAAGGCAGAAGCGCAAACGCAAGAAGGCGAAACGGCGTCCTCATCGGGCGACACTTTGATCGACCTCGCGGTGAACCTCGTTTCATCGTATGTGAGCCGCAACCAAGTGCCGATGTCCGACTTGCCGGCCGTCATCGGCATGTTCCATGGCGCGCTTGCGCAGGCGGCCGGACGCGGCGGCGCGATGGCCGAGTCCGAACGCAAACCGGCGGTGCCCGTGAAGAAGAGCGTGGGCGACGACTTCATCATCTGCCTTGAAGACGGCAAGAAGCTCACGATGCTGAAGCGCTACCTGCGCTCGCAATACAACATGAGCCCCGAGGACTACCGCAAGAAGTGGGACCTGCCGCACGACTATCCGATGGTGGCGCCCGCTTATGCGCGCCTGCGCTCGGCCTTTGCCAAGAAGATCGGTTTGGGACGCGTGCCCGTCGAACGCCGCGGCCGCCGCGCGAAGACGGCCTAAACAGAAAAGAACCTCGCGGCCGGCTTGACGATTGGAATTATGAGCTGGCCTGCCAAGCCGTAGCTTGCGGAAGTTTCGCCCGCCTTCGCCCTTCGGGCTGCGGCGCACCAGCCTTCGCATGCTTCGCAAGCGAAGGCTGGTGGCCCCTGCCGGACTCGAACCGGCACGTCCTTGCGAACGACGGATTTTAAGTCCGTTGCGTCTACCAGTTCCGCCAAGGGGCCTGAGCAGTCAGATTCGGCACGACGTTGAGCAAACGCGAGGCCGCGCGCAAGGTGCGGACACTGACTGAATTGCGCACAACAAAAAGCGGCGGCCCATCGAGCCGCCGCGAATTCCGCGCGTCCTAAAAGATGCGGACGGAATGCTTAGCTGACGAGGCCTTGCCAGGCGCCCCAGCAATTTGCTTTGCCGGCGACGGCTTTCCGGATCGCCTCTTCCGCGTTCGCCGCATCGACCGTCACGGACGAATCGGCCGTACCGCCCGTGCACCACACGTAGATTTGGTGCTTGCCGGCCGCGAAATACTTATCGCGCGAATAGTCGAGCGCGGCCGAAGCCAAGCTCGTCGAGGCAATCAACACCGCCGCACCTAACCCAAGTGCCGAAACCAATTTCATTGTCATTTCACTCCCTTAAGAACCGCAAAGCCCCTGAATCTCGAACCTTTTCCGTCAGCCTCAGGACCGCATGTTTTCCTTGGGGTCCGGGCCTCTAGCACGAGCTCCCCGCGTAGACTCTACCCAACCCGAGGCGAAAATCATCTACAATTTTGCGACACTGGGGCCGAATTCGGTGCAATCCGGTCACATATCGGAAAGCGTCAGCCGGCAGCATCCTCGAGCGGCTCGCCGCCCGCCGCGCGGATCATGGATTTGAGCCCCTCGGCAACCATGCCGAGGCGCTCCGGATCGCTGCCGCGGGCGACCAGACTGGTGCCGAATTTGCCGTCCTTCGAGAACGGGTAACTGCCGAGCGGAATGTCCGGAAACTGCTTTTGCAGTTCGGCCAACCCCGCCGCGATCGTGCCCTCGCCAAGGTAAACGCTGACGGTGCGCGCGCTCAGGGGCTGGGCGGCAACCAGCCTGTGGCGCACGTCATCCAGCATCGCCTGCATGACCGCTGGAATGCCCGCCATCACGAACACATTCCCGAGTTGAAAACCCGGCGCCCTCGACAACGGATTGGCGATCAGGCTGGCCCCATAGGGGATGCGCGCCATGCGCTGGCGCGCCTCGTTGAACGTCCCGATGCTCATCGAGGCATAGCGCGCCGCAAGGTCCGCAAACACCGCCGGATGAAAATCGATCCCGGTCTCGAAAGCCCGCGCCATGCTGTCGGCCGTGATGTCGTCATGGGTCGGCCCGATGCCCCCGGTCGAGAACACATAGTCATAGCGCCCGCTCAAGGCCCTTGCCGCCGCCACGATCTCAGCCTCGATATCGGGCACCACCCGCGCCTCGCGCACGGGAATCCCAAGCTGCGCCAGCCACCGCGCGATATAGCCGGTGTTGGTATCCTGGGTGCGCCCCGACAGGATTTCGTCGCCGATCACCAGGATCGCGGCCCCTCGCGTGCGTGAAGTCATCGCCACGGCTCTCACTCTCCCCTCGCCCTTCCACTTTCTGGAAGGGCGAGGGGCTGGGGGTGAGGGAAGGCCGACGCAACGACCTGAACGTCGAAAAAAAGCTGAGCCGCTCGAAGATGCGAAACGAGAGTTGGATGGCCAGCGCGTGGCAGCACGCCATCCCTCACCCCCAACCCCTCGCCCTTCCAGAAAGTGGAAGGGCGAGGGGGGAAGGAGCGTCGAACCAACGCCGGGACGCACCGCCGTCTCGCCACGAGGTCATTTTTTGGGCGCATTCCCTTGCCTTCAATCACCCATTAGCCAAGTTTCACTAGCCTCCTATATCATGGCCATATAATCGGAAGCCGAAAAGCGAGAGCCTGAACAAGCCGCATGAGCTACGTCCCCGCAACGACGACGACCGCCACCAGATCCTCCGGCCAGATCAAGCTGCACGGACCCGAAGCCTTTGCAGGCATGCGCAAGGCCGGTCGCCTCTCGGCCGAATGCCTCGACATGCTGACTGCGAAAGTGGCGCCGGGCGTGACGACGGCGGAGCTCGACGACTTCGTCTACGATTTCGTAGCGGCAGCGGGCGCCATCCCGGCGACGATCTTCTATCGCGGCTATCGCCACTCGAGCTGCACCTCGCTCAACGACGTCGTCTGCCACGGCATCCCTGCCGATCGCCCGCTCAAGGAGGGCGACATCCTGAACATCGACGTGACCGCCATCGTCGACGGCTGGCACGGCGACACCAGCCGCATGTATCTCGTCGGCGACCCGCCGCTGAAGGCGCGCCGCTTGGTCGACGTGACCTACGACGCAATGATGCGCGGCATCGCCGCGATCAAGCCCGGCGCCACGACCGGCGACCTTGGCCACGCAATCCAAGCCTACGCCGAAGGGCACTCCTATTCCGTGGTGCGCGACTTCTGTGGCCACGGCGTCGGCCGCGTCTTCCACGACACGCCGAACATTCTCCACTACGGCCGCGCCGGCGCCGGCCTCGCCTTCCGCGAAGGCATGATCTTCACCGTCGAACCGATGATCAACGCCGGCAAGTCGCATGTGAAGCTGAAGCCCGACGGCTGGACCGCGGTGACCAAGGACCGTTCGCTCTCCGCCCAGTTCGAACACACGGTGGGCGTGACCGCGACAGGCGTCGAGATCTTCACGACTTCGCTTAAAGGCCTGCACAAGCCACCTTACGCCTAATGGCAAAGCGCGGCCTGTCCGACGCAGCAGCCGCGGAGCTTCCGCATTATGTCGGCCATCGCGAGCGCCTGCGCGAACGTCTGCGCCAAGGCGGCGAAGACGCGCTGCCCGACTATGAGCTCTTGGAACTCGCCCTCTTCGCCGCGATCCCGCGACAGGATGTGAAGCCGCTCGCCAAGCGCATCCTAGACGAATTCAACGGCGACTTGCCCGCGCTCTTTGCCGCCTCGCGCGAACGCCTGAAGCAGATCGAGGGTGTCGGTGAAACGGTCGCCGACCAGATCGCGATCATCCGCAGCTTCCTCGCCCGCGTCGCTAAGCAACCGGTCGCCGCGCGCGAAGTGCTGTCCTCCTGGAACGCCGTTGTCGCCTATTGCACGCGAAAAATGGCGGGCGACACGAACGAGCAATTCCGCATCCTCTTCCTCGACCGCAAGAACAAGCTCCTCAAGGACGAGGTCCAAGGCCGCGGCACCGTCGACCACACGCCCGTCTACCCGCGCGAGGTCGTCAAACGCGCCCTCGAACTCGGCGCCTCCTCGATCATCCTCGCGCACAATCACCCGAGCGGCGATCCAACCCCGTCATCGAGCGACGTCGAGATGACCAAGCAGATCGTCGAAGCCGCCAAGACGCTCGACATCGCCGTCCACGACCACCTCATCATCGGCCGCAACGGCCACGCGAGCCTGAAGCAGCTTGGGTTGATGTAACGCCATTTGCGAGACGTTCAGCAAACGATCGAGCGCGCCGAACGTTTGGCGAGGCCGTTGCGTTGGCAACAGCCTCGCGGGCCTTACGATCCGGGACCCCAAAGGGGACGGCGCGGCCTCTTAGTGGTGCGCGTGATCGATGAAAGCCTTCAGCGCCGCCTCGATCTCACCCTTGTTGTGGGCGTGCTCGATCTTGCCGTGCAGGTCCTTCAGCTCCGGCGTCGCGCCGTGGTCGTGCTCGATCTTCTCGATCTCGTGCAGCGCGTACTCTTGAGCCTTCTTGAAGTCCTTTTCGTGATGAACGTGGTCGAGCACCGCCTCGATGGCATGCAGGATCGCGTCGGCATGGGCGTCCTTGTCGCGCCCGCCCTTCGCCTCGAGCCTGCTCACGTCAAATCTGCCCGCGTCGAATCTGGTCGTCGCCAGCGCGTGAAGCACCTCCATGGGCACCTTCACCGACTGACCCTTTTTCGACATGCGCCCGAGCAGGAACCCGACCGAAAACAACCCCGCCGACAACAGCGCCGCAACGGCAAAGACCTCGAATTGAACCGGACTCACGCTGTCGATCAACTGCGCCAATTCCATCTTACTACTCCCCAACAAGATTTTCGGGGCACGTGTACCAGATCGAATCCGGCGCGGCATTTGGATTCGCACGAGCGCGCGCACGTGTCGCTGACGCTGTGCGAATCTTGAGACAGTGGTGACGCGATCACTCGCGCGCGCAATGCAAGGCACTTCGAAATTCGCGCGGCGCGCTTCACCTGGCCGCGCCGCACTCGCTTGTTTCATGAACCGGCGCCAACGCGCTCGCGATGAGAAGCAAGAGAATCCGAAACGACAATTCCCACGGGGGTTGTTTGAGCGTCGGGTGAACGTGTCGGCGCGCGAGGAGAAGCGTGCGTATTTCGCTGTCCGATCGATTGTTTTCCCGACGCGGATTTCTCCGGGAAAGGGTATTCGCGGAGCGCCGAGAAAAAAGGAGGTCAAAACAACCATTCTTCTCGACTGACGTCGCCGAGGTATTGCCATAACGCAGGTGGACGTTGTCTAACAAAACCCAGTTCTTCAGTACGCTCCGAGTACGAGCGCCGATGCTCCAACAAGACAATCACCGGGAGGCTACTCGTGCGTATGACGATCTTATTGGCCGTTGCTTTCTCGCTTGCAGGATCGCTGGCCGCGGCGGCCGCTTCGCCTCAACCTGCGCAGGACCCTTGCACACCACCGGGCGACGGTCGCAGCGCAAACGAGGCGTGGACGACGCGATCATGGGAGTTCTTCAATCGCGGCGACTACAAGGGCGCCATCGGCAACGTCGACGCTTGCCTGGCGAATTGGGAGGATCAGGCGACCCAGCTTCAACAGAGCATGGACGCCAAGAAAACCGAGTGTCCGCCTGTGGGCGCCGTCGACAACGCGACGAAGAAGTCGATTCACGGCAACGGATTGCTCAACGATGTCGCCACGAACTTCTGGATCAAAGCGCGCTCGAATCAATCGCTCGCAAATCGCGATGCCGCGCGGACGGCATTTGAATCGTGCGCCAGGTTGCGGTGCGCCCGAACCTGGGATCCCAACGGTTGGTTCTGGGATCCGGCAGGCGACTGCAAGTCCAGGCTCAAGCGCTTGAACTGAGCGGCGACGATGGCGACTGAGAGCGAAACGAGTCGAGGGTCTGTCGGTCGGACCCTGGGGACGCTCATCGCGCTGCTGGGCTTGGCCGGCGGCGCCTTTGCATTTGGCTTTGGAGTCGGGCGCGTGTTCGAGCAGCGACTCGCTTCGCGCGACGGGGGCGTCGACTCAATACCCGACAAATGCGGTCTCGTTGGAAGTCGGTTGCACCTTTGTGAAGACCGCTCGTGGACTACCGACAACGGCACAGTCGTGGTCGCGCTTCGCGACATGGACACGTCAGGGTCGCCCGCGCGAGCCGTTCTCTATGTGCGAGACGCGAGTGGCGAACGGACCGTCGGCTACACCGTCGGCGGAGCGTTCCCGATCAC
>JBGOVA010000242.1:0-5770 GCA_041477875.1 Micropepsaceae bacterium
CAAATGCAAAGTCGTGTCCGCATCGTTCAGCCTTTTGGGGAATCCGAACGCGCCGCTCCCGACCGCCTATCTCAGCGTCGCACTGCCGCACGACGGCGTCGCGCCGTTCGAGGCGGGCTTGCTGGTCCCGCTCCCCGGCGAGGAAGCAGACGATGTGGTCGTCCGCTCGCGCTCGTTGAACGCGCAGAACGTCACCCAGCAGGTGACCGATCTCGATCGCCACCTTGCGCAGCTTGCGGACTATCGCGACCGGCTCGGCGAACTCTCCAAGCGCCGCAACGCCACCACCGACGATCTCATCAAGATCGAGGGCGAGCTGTCGAAGACGCAGAGCGAACTCGAACAGCTCGACGCGCAAAAGCGCGAGCTCGCCGAACGCATCGCCAAGGAGAACATGAACATCACGTTCGAGGCGCAGTCGACGGCGGGCGACGCCTTCCAGCCGGTGAGCGACGTGTTCCAATCCTCGCTGCGAATTTTAGGCCAAAGCACGGGCGAGGCGCTGGGCTTCCTCATCCGCCTGCTGCCGTGGCTACCGCTGATCGCGCTCGCGCTCTTCCTGATCCCATGGCTGTGGCGCCGCGTGCGGCGCAAGCCCGGCTGAGGCTCACAGCAGGTTCGCCGCCGAGCGCGGGATGTCGACGCCGCGGTGGATCTGCACGCTGAGCAAAAGGCCGAAGCCGAACAGCACCGTCAAAAGCGCCGTGCCGCCGTAGGACACGAGCGGCAGCGGAATGCCCACGACCGGGATCAGCCCCATCGACATCGACGTGTTGATGAGGATGTAGAGCAGGAAGTTCAAACATATGCCCATCGCGACGAGCCGCCCGAATTGACTTCTTGTGTCGAGCGCGGTGGTCACGCCTTGCGCGAGGACCGCGAGGTAAAGCCCCATCAACATCATGAGCCCGAAGAGGCCGAACTCCTCGCCGAGCACGGTGAAAATGAAATCGGTTTGCTTTTCGGGGAGGAAGTTCAGCCGGCTCTGCGTGCCCTCGCCAAAACCCTTGCCGAAAATACCGCCCGACCCCAGCGCGATCTTCGACTGCAGGATGTTGTAGCCCGAGCCCAACGGATCGGTGTCGGGCTCGAGGAACGTATAGACGCGTTGCTTCTGGTAGTCCTTGAGCACGAACTCCCACCCGATCGGCACGGCCGCGACGCCGAGCGCGACGACGGGCACGATGATCTTCCAGCTCAAGCCCGAGAGGAAGAGAAGGCCCGCCCCGCCGACGATCAAGATGGTCGCCGTGCCGAGATTGGGCTGCATGAGCACGAGCCCCGCCGGAATGAGGATCATCAGCAAGGCCGGGATCAACCGCGTCGGCCGCGAAACGTCGTCGAGCAGGATGCCGTGCAGGAAGCGCGACAGCGCGAGGATGAGCGCGATCTTCATCAGCTCCGACGGCTGCAATTGCAGCGGTCCGATGTCGATCCAGCGCTCGGCGCCCTTGCCGGTGCGCCCGATGAACTCGACCGCGACGAGCAGCGACAGCGACACGGCGTAGATCGGATAGGCGAGCGCGAACCACGTGCGGATGTCGATCATCGCGATCATGAGCATGATCACGAACCCGACGCCGAAGCGGACGATCTGGCGTTCCGCCCACGGCTCGAAACTGCCGCCCGCGACCGAATAGAGCAGCGCAAAGCCGATGCAGCAGATGACGACGATCAGCATGACCAGCGTCCAATTCATGACGCGGAACTTGTCTTTGAGCCGCAGCTCGCGCCCCGTCGGTCCGAAATGGTCGTTGAGCGGCATGATCTAGACCGTCCTGGCCGGCGGCACGAACAACGGCTGGCGCGCCGGATCGCGCTGCGCGACCAGCGTCATGATGTCCTTGGCGATCGGCGCCGCCGTCTTCGACCCGCCGCCGCCGTGCTCGATCACGACCGAGATCGCATAACGCGGCTCGGCGACCGGCGCGAAGGCGATGAACAACGCGTGGTCGCGGTATTCCCATGGGATCGAATCGGCGCTTCGCCCGCGCAGATCGCCCGTGATGCGGCGCACCTGCGCGGTGCCCGTCTTGCCCGCCATGTCGAAGCCTTCGATGTCGATGCGCGAGCGCGCGGCCGTGCCGCCTTGGTTGGTCACCGCGTCCATGCCGCTGTGCACGATCGCGACATGTTCGGGATTGAGCCCCATGTCCGCCGGTTCCGGCATGATCCGCTCCACCCCGCCGAACGAGCGTATGATGTGCGGCGTGATCGCTTTGCCCCCGTTCGCCAGCCGCGCGCACATCACGCAAAGCTGCAAGGGCGTGACCAGCAGCGCGCCCTGCCCGATCCCGACATTGTACGTGTCGCCGTCGCGCCAGATGTCTTTGCGCGCGCGCTGCTTCCACGCGGGGTCGGGCACAAGCCCGGCCTTCTCGCCCGGAATTTCCAACCCGTAAGTTTGGCCCAAGCCGAACTTGCGGCACATCGCGGCGATTTCGTCGATGCCGGCGCGCCGCGCGCATTCGTAGAAATAGACGTCGCACGAATTCTTGATGGCCGAATGCATGTCCATCGTGCCGTGGCCGCCCTTCTTCCAGCAATGGAAGACATGGCTGCCGAGCGACACCGAACCCGAACAATGCACGTGGGCCGAGGGCGTCATGCGCCCCGACGCGAGACCGGCCAACGCCGTGATCGGCTTGAACGTCGATCCGGGCGGATACATGCCCGTGATCGCTTTGTTCAGCAGCGGCTTCAGCGGATCGTCGTTGAGCTGCTTCCACAGCGCCGGCGTCACCGTCGTCGTGAAAGCGTTGGGATCGTAGCCGGGCGCGGAGACGATCGAAACGATCGCGCCGGTGTTGACGTCCATCACGATCACCGACCCGCTCTGACCCGCAAGGCGTTCCTGCGCCAGCTTCTGGATCTCCATATCGAGACCCAAGACGACGTCTTCGCCCGGCGTGCCTTCGCGGCGCGACAGCTCGCGGATCACGCGGCCGTGCGCGTTCACCTCGACCTGCGCCGCGCCCGGCTTGCCGCGTAGCGCATCGTCCGCCGCCTTTTCGACCCCCGAACGCCCGACGCGAAAGCCGGGCAGCGACAGCAGCTCCGGCTCCCTCTCGATGTCTTTGTCGTTGACGCCCGAGACGTACCCCAGCACGTGGCTCAGCCACGCGCCGAACGGATAGGAGCGCAGCTCGCCGACGTCGGGTTCGATGCCGGCAAGATCGGGCGTGTTGATGTTGATCTTGGCGAAGTCGCCCCAATCGAGCCCCTCCGCCACCAGCACCGCGTTGAAGGTCTTGCCCCGCGCCACGTCGCGCAAGATGCGCTGAATGCGTTGCGGCGAAAGCGGAATCAGTTGCCCGACGCGCTCCAGCGTCGCGTGAATGTCTTTGGATTGCTCGGGGATCAAGAGCACGCGGAAATTCTGCGACGTCTTCGCGAGCTCGGTGCCCGTCCGGTCGTAGACGCGCCCGCGTCGCGGCGCCAAGAGCTGCAGGTTCACGCGATTGTCTTCGGCAAGCATCGTGAACTGCTCGCGCTGCAAGACCGAAAGCTGGAACATGCGACCGGTGAGCAGCGTGAACAACCCCAGCGTCGCCCCCGACACCAGCGCCGTGCGCCGCGTGAACGCGCGATATCGAACGCTGTCGCGACCGTCCATCATGGGTTGACGCGCCCGCTCATATGGCTTCTCGCGCCGTGGTCAGCGTCCGGCGGATCAGCAAGAACACGCGCGAGACGAGCGGATAGACGAGCACGGACACCGCAGCTTGAACGAAGACCGGACCCGGCGGAACCCAGCGCGCGTAACTGATCGACCCAAGCAGCCATGCGACGACCGCAGTCAACGCCGCAACGATCGCAAACCCGAACCAAACGCCCGGCCCGCTGCGCCCGATGAAGAACACGCGCTGCGAAAGGGTGAAGCCGTACGCGATCAAATAGATCAGCGCCCAAAAGCCGATGGGCGTGCCGGTCGCGAAATCCTGGGTCAGCCCCAA
Source organism: Micropepsaceae bacterium (assembly GCA_041477875.1). Classification (GTDB taxonomy): domain Bacteria; phylum Pseudomonadota; class Alphaproteobacteria; order Micropepsales; family Micropepsaceae; genus SZUA-430. The sequence continues at coordinate 3,957 of JBGOVA010000242.1, forward strand.
AGCGAACACCGCCCACGCCGGCAAGAAGGCAGGCCCGTAGATCGCCCAAAAGAACACGGACACAAGCGCGATATCGGGCGCGGGCACCAGGCCGTAAAACAAATTCGCGGGCGCCTTCGTCACCAGTATTGCCGCAACCGTCGCAATCAGCGGCATCGAGAACCAGACTTGCCGGGCAAGCCACAGGATCGCGAGTTGGAGATACTCGAACATGCGCGCGCCCCTTAAGTCGGCTGCCGCGCGGCGGCGACGGGCGTCATGCGCGGCGGGGCTGCTGCTTGCGGCGGTGTTGCCGGTACCGACGCTGGCGCGGCACCCGCTTTACCCTTCGCCGGGTCGACCGCGCCGGGAAGCGGCTCGGGCGCGGCATCGTCGACGTCGACGGGCGCGGTGTACTGCAGAATTCTCACGAAGTCCGCACGCCCTTCGATCGTGAACAACTCGACGCGCGGCACCTGCGATCCCACGGCGATTTTCCCGACAGGCACGCCCGGTGGGAACACGCCGCCGTCCGGCGTCGTCACGACCGTGGCACCCGCCGTGATGGTCGAACCGGGCGGCAGATACTCGAGGACCGGACGCCCGGAATTGTCGCCTGCCAGGATCGCCTTCAGATTGGCGCCCTCGATCATCACCGGAATGCGGCTGTTGAGATCGGTGAGCAAGAGCACGCGCGCCGAGCGATTGCCGGAAGCGATCACGCGCCCCAACAACCCGCGCTCATCGACCACGGCCTGTCCCTTGGATATGCCTTGCGCGCGACCGGCATTGAGCAGCACCGTGTGGACGAAGGGGCCGCTCGCATCGGCGATGACCCGCGCCGCGACGGACGTGACGGGGGCCTCTTCCGGCGTCTTCAAAAGCTCTTCATAGCGCTGCACCTTGCGCTGCAACTCGGCAAGCTCGGTCTGCGCCGTGCGCAGACGCAGGTTCTCCTCGCGCAGCTTCTGGTTCTCTTCGTAGAGCGTAAACAGCGAACCGACGCCTTCGCTCCACCGCTTGAACTGCACCGCGGGCTCCGCCAGCGCCTCCATGATCGGCGCGCCGGCGTCGTTCAGCGCCTCGCGCGCGTCGTCGAAGACCGTGTCCTGCGCGCGCGCGATGACCAGAACGCTGAGCGCCAGGACCACGAACGCCGCAAGCGACAGGTTGTGCGCGATAAACGCCCACGGACCCTTCTCCGAAGCTCTGCGGCGTCTGCGGTCCCACGCCATCGCCAACTCTGCTTAACCCTTAGGTTTGACCTGAGCGCGCGCGCCGCGCACGAATCCGGCGAATCTGTGCGCGCGCCTCGCGACTTTAGATCAGTAGTAGACCGATGAAAGCACCTGCTTATGCGTATTGATGTGTTCCAGAACCTTGCCCGTACCCAATGCCACGCAGGACAACGGCTCGTCCGCGATCGACACCGGAAGGCCCGTTTCCTCGCGCAGCACCTGGTCGAGATTGGTCAAAAGCGCCCCCCCGCCCGTCAGCACGATGCCCTTGTCGACGATATCGGCCGCGAGTTCCGGTGGGGTCGCTTCCAGCGCCACTTTCACGGCGTCGATGATCTGGCTCACCGGCTCCTGCAAGGCGTCCGCAATCTGCGCCTGGGTGATGGAAATTTCCTTCGGCACGCCGTTCAAAAGGTCCCGGCCCTTGATGTCGATGCGCGTCTCCGTGCCCTTCTCGGGCGCCCGCGCACAGCCGACTTCTTTCTTGATCCGCTCGGCCGACGCTTCGCCGATCAGCAAATTGTGGTGGCGGCGGATGTAGGAGATGATCGCATCGTCCATCTTGTCGCCGCCCACACGCACCGAACGCGCATAGAC
>JBGOVA010000243.1:0-5673 GCA_041477875.1 Micropepsaceae bacterium
CACACGGCAATGGCGCCTGAGAGGACGTCGGAATGGCGAATTCGCGCGGTTGATCGGCTATGCGCCCGCGTGCTAACGCAGCAGCATTCCGGAACTTGCGGGCGCTCTTCCCATGGACGATTCGGTCGTTGTTGTCGGGGCCGGCCAGGCGGCCGCGCAACTTGTGGCGAGCCTGCGCAGCGAAGGCTTTGCCGGCGCGATCACCGTGATCGGCGAGGAGCCGTACATCCCCTATCAGCGCCCGCCGCTGTCGAAGGCGTTCCTCGCCGGCGAACTCGCCGCCGATCGCCTCTTCATCAAGCCTGAGGAATTCTACACCGAGGCGAAATGCACGCTGATGCTGAGCACGCGCGCCGTCGCGATCGATCGCGCGCGCAAGACGGTAAAGCTCGGCGACGGACGAGAAATTCCCTATGGCACGCTCGCGCTGACGACCGGCTCGCGCGTGCGCAAACTCGCCCTTGCAGGCGCCGACTTGCCCGGCTGCTTCTATCTGCGCGGCATCGACGACGTGAAGCTCCTGCAGGACAGGCTGAAAGCGGGCGCGCGCCTCACCATCATCGGTGCCGGCTACATCGGTCTTGAGGTCGCGGCGGTTGCCGCCAAACACAAGCTCAAGGTCACCGTGCTCGAAGCTTTGCCCCGCGTGATGGCGCGCTCGGCAAGCGAACCGGTCTCCGCCTTCTACGAAAGCGAGCACCGCAAGCACGATGTCGACATTCGCTGCGGCGTCAAGATCGACGCCATCGCGCGTCAAGGCGACGCGCTTTCCATGGTAACGTCGACCGGCAATGTCGCCGCCGATTTCGTGCTCATCGGCGTCGGCATCGTGCCCAACGCGGAGCTTGCGAAGGACGCGGGCCTCAAAACCGACAACGGCATCGTCGTCGATGAGTTCGCCCGCACCTCCGATCCAAATATCTACGCCGTCGGCGATTGCACCGATCACCCGTGCGCCCGCAGCACGACCGGCCGCGTGCGCCTTGAATCCGTACAGAACGCCATCGATCAGGCGAAACACGCCGCCGCCGCCATCTGCGGCAAGCCGAAGGCCTACAACGAGGTGCCCTGGTTCTGGTCCGACCAGTACGACCTGAAACTCCAGATCGCGGGCCTGGCCGCACCGGGCGACGAGATCGTGCTGCGCGGCGATCCGGCCACGCGCAGCTTCGCCGCCTTCCACCTACGGAACGGTGCCATCGCGGCCGTCGAGGCCATCAACGCGGCCCCCGAATACATGATGGGCCGCCGCCTCATCGCCGCGCGCGCCAAGGTCGCGCCCGCCCGGCTTGCGGACAAGGCCGTACCTATGAAAGACATGGCCTCATAGAGGCATTTGGTAGAGCGATGGCGAAGATCAAATACATCGAGCACAACGGCAAAGAGCACATCGTCGACGTCAAACCCGGCATGTCGGTCATGGAAGGGGCGGTGAAGAACCTGATCCCCGGCATCGACGCCGACTGCGGCGGCGCCTGCGCCTGCGCCACCTGCCACGTCTATGTCGACGAGGCGTGGGCGTCGAAACTCGAGCCGATGCAGGAAATGGAAAAAACCATGCTCGACTTCGCCGAGGGCGTGGAAACGACGAGCCGCCTCTCGTGCCAAATCAAGGTCTCAGACGCGCTCGACGGCTTCACCGTGCGCATGCCCAAGAGCCAGCATTAGCTCTTGGGGAGCGCCGGCGCCCCGCCCGCCCGGACACCACTTGCGATGTTCAGGCGACGCTCACGCGCTCGTCCTTCCGAGGCGTGGCGAGCGACAGGGCAAGACCGATCACAAGCGCCGCCATGACCCCCCAATTGATCAAGACGCCGAGAGGAATGCCCTCGGTCTCGACAGCCCTCACGATGGGGTTGGCCAGCGAAAGCCCCTTTCTGCCGATCTGCTCTATCGACAGCAGGAGGTACATGAGCGGGACCATCGCCCGATAGCGGATCAAAACCACAATGCCGAGCAAGCTGAGCACAAGTAAAATAAGTCCCCAACTCGCGAATAGAAGCATCACGGTGGATGCCGCCTCCGCGCCGAACGTTTCGAGCGGGATACCGTCGGCGGTTTTCGCTACAAAACGATTGCTGATCCAGGGGTTCAAGCCTGCGACGTTCAAGCCCATAAAGAACTTCAGCAGCACGATCGGGACGAGGAGCCAAATCGCAAGCCAGTAGCCGCGATAAGTGTTGTCGATCTGCTTCGGAAAGATGCGGCTCAGCATTCGAGGTTCCTTACGTCTTGTTGTACCAATTCGTGACCCGAACGCGGATCAGCCGGAAGATCGGCATCGCGAGCGTGAGAAGGCCGATTTGCGGCGGTCTCGGCCGTTTCGGCGAATTCGACCGGTGCCTCGACGAAATGCGCGACATGGATCGAAACGCCGCCCACCCCCCAAAACAGCAAGGCAATGGAAATCACCCGGAACGAGACGGCAGGCCTGTGGTCGGCGGTTTCCGGCAAGGAACGCTTGGCCCCTAGGCTTGTGGTAGGCTGGGCGAAAGCCTATCTGCGATGTTGTCCAAGGGAACATGACCCCGCGCAGCAAAAACATGATCGCACATTGCAGGACGCGCCGCCGCGATGGCTGAAAACACCGTTGCCGCGGGTATTGTGCGCGGGTTGATGGCGCTCGCCGCGTCGAAGGGAGCGAGCGAAAAGGCATTGGCCGAACGGTCTGGGATCGACCCCGAGGACCTTGAGGACCAGGACAACCGCATCCCATTTGCCAAGTACATCGCGCTCATGAAAGCGGGAAAAGAACTGTGCAACGACCCCGCCCTCGCGCTTCACTTCGGCGAGGCGATCGACCTTGGTGAGCTTTCGATCGTGGGCCTCATCGGCGGTGCCTCCGAGACCCCGCAGGAGGCCTTTGCGCAACTCAATCGCTACCATCGGCTCGTCATCGAAATCGATCTCGCAACTGCCGACCGCTTCACGCTTGTGCACGGGAAAGGTGGGCACTGGCTGGTCGACAACCGCCGCAATCCCAACGACTTCCCCGAGCTCACGGAGTCCACCTTCGCACGCATGGTCGCCGGCAGACGCCGCTTCGGCGAAACGCGCGCCGTGAGGGCGGTCCATGTCACCCATGCGGCACCCGCCTATCGCGCCGAGTACGACCGCATCTTTCAAGCGCCCGTGACATTCGACAGCGACAAGAACGCATTTCTGATGGACGTCGACGACGCCTGGATGACCCGCAAACTGTCGCCTCAACCTCGCTATGTTTTCGGCGTGTTGAGCCGGCACGCCGATGAACTGCTCAAGAGCCTCGAACGCTTGAAAACGACAAGGGGTCGCGTCGAAAGTTTGTTGATGCCCATCCTGCACACCGGCGACGTCACCAAAGACACGATCGCCGCCAAGCTGGGAATGGGCGGCGACGCGCTCCTTCGCAGGTTGAAAGAAGAAGGCACGACCTTCGAAAAAGTGCTGGACGAGTTGCGCAGCAAAATGGCGCTGCACTATTTGATCGGCAAAAAAGTCTCCGTGAACGAAACGGCCTATCTCGTGGGCTTCTCCGAAGCCGCCGCCTTCTCGCGCGCCTTCAAACGCTGGACGGGAACGAGCCCGCGCAAGAGAACCATCTAGCGCCAAGTCGATCCGGCGAGGGTCGGCCAACGCTTTTCGCCGCGCTCGACGGCTTCACCGTGCGCATGCCCAAGAGCCAGCACTGAGCCTCCTGGGACCGCGGGCGTCCCGCCCGCCCTTCTGCTTCCTTCCCTCCGCGCAAGCGCACGCGTCGCCTTGACATGTGCATAACATGCGAACATGCTCACCACATGCCCACGATGATCCAGATTCGAAACGTCCCCGACACACTGCACCGCAGGTTGAAGGCGCGGGCGGCCTTGGCCGGCATGTCGCTGTCCGACTATTTGCTCGCCGAGATCCGCAACGTAGCCGAACGTCCGACCCTCGATGAGATGCGCTCGCGCCTCGCCGGTCGCACCGCCACAAGGCCGAGCCTGGCGCCGGCGCTCGCCGTCCGCGCGGAACGCGACAGCCGGTGATCGTCGTCGACGCATCGGCCGTGCTCGAAGTTCTGCTGCAGACGCCGGCGGCACCCGCTGTGGAAGCACGGCTCTTTCAACCTGGGCAGACCCTGCACGCGCCGCACCTCATCGATGTGGAGGTGGCGCAAGTCCTGCGCAGATACGCCGCGACAAATCAGGTCGACGCGCAGCGCTGCCAGGCGGCCCTCGACGATTGGCTCGCCTTTCCGCTGAGCCGGTATGCGCACGACGTTCTCCTGCCCCGTGCATGGCAGCTGCGCGCGAACGTGACGGCGTACGACGCCGTCTATATCGCGCTCGCCGAAGCGCTCGCCGCCCCGCTGATCACGCGCGACGGACGCCTAGCCGCCGCCCCCGGCCACGCCGTCAAGATCGAACTCGTTTGACGGATATTTCGACGACGGAATTGTGAACTGCACCCCGAATTCTTCAATTATGTCTAGCGTCCCCGGAATTCCTTGTTGCAATGAAGCAGTGAAATCTGCTCGGCAAATTCTCTACTCTCAATCTCAAGGTTCCCGCGCTACCCCGCCAAACTCTGTTGTGACTCGCTCCAAGTTCTTGTCGCAGGTGAGCAATGTGACTCCGTGCTTGATCGACGTTTCCGCAATCAGCACATCGCGCACCTGATTGTTCCTTTGAGGTCTTTTGCCACGAGCGTTGTCCAGCTCGACCAAGCGCGCGAGCATGGCATCGAACTGTGATCCGTCATGGCTGAGCTTCGCTTGGTCGAGCCTACTGAGATCGAGCACGAACGACTCCGTCGCGAGTTCGTTGTCTACGATATTCTCGAACTTCGCGATGAGGGCAGATCCCAGACCCCCGTCCGGTGTTGCTCCAAGTTCATCGCGCTGCACGTGCGTCGCGAGATACCGGCCGGAAGGCAGGTCACACTCGCTGATCACGCCTTTGACCAAACGATTGAAGACATTCGTATCGACCATAAAGCGACTCATTTGTGAACTCCGCATTGATTGGTCATCTTCACCCACACGCAGTGCACCTTGGATAAGTCCATCTCTATTCAAACGGGGGCCGCACACCTTGTGGCGGCGACACGACGGCCGAGCGCCTTGGCGATCTGGCGCTTGTAAGAAAATCGTTTTCCCCAATTTCATGGCCGTTTCAGCCGATTCTCAGTGCCTTATGTTCTTTTTCTGTTCTATTATTTCGTCTAATCGCACCTGATCGTCAAAATAGGCCTGCAGCAATTTCTGAGCGCGCCACTTTCGGCTCCAAGCACTTCCCCGTCGGGCCGGGGTTGCCAGCGCTGCTCCCCTATTGCGAGGATTTGTATCGCGCGGTGTCGGCGGCCGGGCTCCGGCTTTATCATTACGAAAAGGTCGCGTCGCTGGAGGCGGGTGACGGCGGCGATGACGACGCGCTGGTACTTCTCTTGCGAAAGCTGACATCGCGCACGGTCGTCATTTGGCCGGAAGCGGTCGATGACATGACGGCTATGCGCGAGCGTTGCGCCATGCGCCGACTGCTTTCGCGACGCGTGGCTTGCGCCGGACTTGGCCTCAATTGGAAGACAATGCCGAACCGCCGCCGCCACTTCGACGTGGCATCACATGTGATGGCAGCGTGATGGCAGAAATGGCTGAAGTCTGCCGATGTGATGGCGTGATGGATCGGATTGCATCTGATTTTTCGTTGTGCC
>JBGOVA010000088.1:0-17077 GCA_041477875.1 Micropepsaceae bacterium
GGCGCCGCGCGGCTGAACGCGGGAGTCGCATACCCCGCGAGCTATAACCGGCTCGGACTTCACGAACACAGCCCAGCCACGACGGCGGTCATGGAGATCGGGAACCTCTAGATCGCGAGCGTCACGATCGGCAGCACCGGCGTTGGTGTGAATCCGTTGCGCGGCCAGAACAACGTGCAGGGTTCGTGTGACATGGGCTCGTTCCCGCACGAACTCTCCGGCTACCGTCACATCTCGGACGAAAGCGCGCGCGCGATGTTCGAAGCGCTGTGGCGCACGCCGCTCGACAACGAGCCGGGCCTGCGCATCCCCAACATGCTGGACGCCGCCCTCGATGGCCGCTTCAAGGGCATCTACATCCAGGGCGAAGACATCCTTCAGTCCGACCCGAACACGAAGCACGTCGCCGCCGCCTTCGCCGCGATGGAATGCGTGGTCGTGCACGACATCTTCCTGACGGAGACGGCGAACTACGCGCACGTTTTTCTGCCGGGTTCGACGTTCTTGGAGAAGAACGGCACGTTCACGAATGCCGAGCGCCGCATCCAGCCCGTGCGCAAGGTAATGGCGCCGCGCAACGGCCATGAGGATTGGCAGATCACACAACTGCTCGCCCGCGCGCTCGGCTACGAAATGAATTACGCGCACGCCAGCGAGATCATGGACGAGATCGCGCGCCTGACGCCAACCTTCGCGGGCGTGTCGTTTGAAAAGCTCGACGCGCTGGGCTCGATCCAATGGCCGTGCAACCAAGCGGCGCCTGAAGGCACGCCCGTCATGCACCGCGATGGCTTCGTGCGCGGCAAGGGCCGCTTCATGATCACGGAGTATGTACCGACGGACGAGAAGGTCGGCCCGCGCTTCCCACTGCTGCTCACGACCGGCCGCGTGCTGTCGCAATACAATGTCGGCATCCAGACGCGCCGCACGCAGAACACGGTCTGGCACGGCGAAGATCTGCTCGAAATCCATCCTCATGACGCCGAACAGCGCGGCGTCAAGGACGGCGACTGGGTGAAACTCGCAAGCCGCGAAGGCGCGACCAGCTTGCGCGCCACCATCACCGACCGCGTCGCGCCAGGGGTCGTTTACACAACCTTCCATCTGCCCGAAACGCAAACCAACGTCGTGACGACCGAGTTCTCCGATTGGGCAACGAACTGCCCCGAATACAAAGTCACCGCCGTGCAGGTCTCGCTCTCAAACGGCCCCAGCGAATGGCAGCAAGACTACGCCCAAGTCGCGCGGCGCAACCGCCGCATCGCCGAACCGGCCGCCGGTGAATGAAGATCAAGCCGTCAGACTCTTCTGAGAGCGTGGCCTGGAACGGCAGGGATGCGGCCAGGACGCGTCGCGTCGTCGCTGCCGAAGTTCCCATCGCGTTCGTCTACGACGGCGGCGCGGAAGCCGTGATGATGGCGACTCCCGCCGACCTCGAGGACTTCGCGCTCGGCTTCTCGCTCAATGACGGCGTCATCGTCTCGCCCGACGACATCACGGAACTCGGCGTTGTAGAAGTAGAGCAGGGCATCGAACTCAGGATGTCGCTAAAGCAGGGCCACCGCGACGCCGTCGTGGTCCGCCGCCGCCGCCGCGCGGGCCCCGTCGGTTGCGGTCTCTGCGGCGTCGAGAGCATAGCGGAAGCGCTCCCCGCGCTGCGGCGCGTGACAGCCGATTTGGCGGTGACGCCAAGAGAAATCGTGGCTGCGATGCGGGCAATGGCGCCGCTGCAAGGGCTCAACGCGGAGACGCACGCGGTCCACGCCGCCGCCTTCTACGTGCCGGGCGAGGGCATCGTTGCCTTGCGCGAGGACGTCGGCCGCCACAACGCGCTCGACAAGCTCGCCGGCGCGCTCGTGCGTGCGGGCCGCAAGGCGTGCGACGGCGCGATCCTGATGACGAGCCGCGTCTCGGTCGAACTCGTGCAAAAGGCCGCCGTGATGGGCGCGCCGATCCTCGCCGCCGTTTCCGCGCCGACCGCGCTGGCGCTACGCGAGGCGGAGGCGGCCGGCATCACGGTCGCCGGTATCGTGCGTGACGACGGTCTTGAGATTTTCACGCACGCCGAACGCTTTCGCCTGGACGAGCGGGCCCATGCGACCTGAAAAACTAACGATGATGGCGAACCAGATCGGCGCCTTCTTCAAAGCCCAAGGCGAGGCCGAGGCGCCCGCTGCCATCGCCGATCACTTGAAGAAATTTTGGGACCCCGGCATGCGCGCCGACATCATCGCGCATCTGGACACCGGCGGGGTAGGGCTCGACCCGCTGGTGCGCACGGCCGTCGAAATTCTGCGCGCGCCCAAATCATGATTGGTGTCGTGCTCGCCGGCGGCGCGAGCCGCCGCTTCGGCGGCCATCCCAAGGGGCTTATTCCGCTCTCAGGCCGAGCGATGGCGTTGCGCGCCGCCGACATCCTGTCGCAGGTTTGCGCGCGCGTCGCGATCGAAGCGCCGCGCAATGCCGGCTACGAGGTTTTGGGCCTCCCGCTTCTGCACGCCCCGCCCGAGCACGCCGGCAAAGGCCCGCTCGCCGCTCTCGCAGCCGGTCTCGACGGTGAGGCAGGCACGCGCGTCGCCTTCGCCCCGTGCGACATGCCGTTGCTCACGCGGGGAATCTACGATGCTTTGGCGCGGGCCTGCGGCGACGGACCCGGCGCCTACACGAGTACGGCGCTGGGCGTCGAACCGCTCGTCGCCATCCTGAACACGAACCTGCGCGGCGCATTGCTCGAAGCGCTCAAACGCGATGACCTGCCGCGCACGCACGCCGTGCTCGACGCCGCCGGCGCTCGCGCCGTGCCTTTCGAAGACACGCGCCCGTTCACGAACGTGAATACGCCGGAAGATCTTGAACGCGTGAGCCTGGAACTGCGGCGCGGCGCCTAAGTTACCAAGCGCACTTTTTGCCCCGGCTCCAGGTGCTCTGCGCCGCGGATGATGACGCGCTCGCCTTCGCGCAGCGTGCCGACGACCTCGACCATGCTCCCGTCCGCCGCGCCGATTTCGACCGCGATGCGTTCGGCCTTGTTCTCTTTGTTGAGCTTGAAGAGGTAGGTGTTCTCCTCGCGCAAGACCAGCGCGTCGCGCGGCACGGCCAGCACCATGCGCGGCTCCGCCGAGGGGATCAGAATCTTCGCCGCATCGCCCACGAACGCCGCGTCGGCGCCGAGCGACAGGCGCACCTCGACCGTACGGCTCTGTTGATCGCCGACCGGCACGATCGCGCGCACGGTCGTCGCGACCGACTTGCCTTGCACCTCCGCCGTGATGTGCATGCCTTCGCGCACGAACTGCATTGCGGGGATTGGAATCTGCGTGCTGATTTCGATCGAACTCTGATCGACGAGGCGCACGACGTCTTTCCCCGCGCTCGCGTACTCGCCGGGATTGATCAGCCGCGCAACCACCCGGCCGGAGAACGGCGCGCGAATCTCCGCATGCTCGAACTGATACTGCGACCGCTTCAGCGCCGCCTGCGCCTGCGCAAGTGCCGCCTCGTCGCTGTCGCGCGTCGAGTCGGCCTGATCGGTGGCGGCCTTCGACATGACTTTGCGTTCGAAGAGTTCCTGTATCCGCGCCGCATGCGCCCGGTCGAAACGCACGACGGCCGAAAGCCGCGCGACGTTCGCCTTGTCCGACTCCTGCTGCATGCCGGCAAGGTGACTGTCCAGCCGCGCCACCACGTCGCCTTCCTTGACGACAGTACCGACCTCGGCGACCCACGCGACGCGGCCTTCCATATCGGCGGCCAGGCGCGAATCGTTGCGCGAAACGACAGTGCCCGGGTAGGCCGCTTGCGGCGCGATCTTGGTCGACTTCACATGCGCGATGCTGACGGCCGGAAGTTCGCTTTCGTCTGGTGTCGCCGCGGCCTCGGCGGTCTGCACCGGTACGCTGTCGCTTGTCGGTCGCCACAGCCAGTAGCCGAGCGCGAACGTCGCGACCGCCGCCGCGCCGATCCCTGGCCACATCCATTTGCGCCCGAGCTTGATCATGCGGCCGCCTTCAAAGGTACGGGCGCGCGCACCGGCGCTTGGCTCAGCACAACCGCCCTCTCGCCGAGGCGCAGCATCGCCGGGATCAGAATGACCGTGAAAATATGGCTGATCAGAATGCCGCCGACGATCACCGCCGCAAGTCCGCGATAGATTTCGGCGCCCGCGCCCGGAATGACGACGAGCGGCAGCATGCCGAAGATGGCGGTCAGCGTGCTCGAGAAGATGGGTCGAAGCCGCGTCTCGAGGCTTGAGCGCACCGCATCGACGCGGCTCATGCCTTCGGCTTCCGCCTGGCGCGTGCGCGCGACCAGCAAGATCGTGTTGTTGACGACGAGCCCGAGCACGATGATGAACCCGATCATCGTCAAAAGATCGAGCGGCTGGAACGTAAAGAGCCCCACGAACTGCAGCGCGGCGACGCCGCCGACCGTGCCCAGCGGCAGCGCAATCGTCGCGATCGCCGCGTCCGTCAGCGACTTGAACATCGCCGCCATGATCAGGAACAGGATGAGCACGGCGAGCCCGAAATTCTTGCCCATCGTCAACAGCGCATTGTCGAGGTGATCGGCCGCCGCGCCGTAGAACAAGCGCCCGTCCGGCGGCAAAAGCTTCTTCATCTCCGGCTCGACCTGATCGCGGATGACGTTCAAGACGTCCTGCAGCGCTATGCCCTCCGGCGGCTGCAGGTTGAGCGCGATCGTGCGCCGCCGGTCGAGGCGGTAAAGCCCGCTCGGTGCCAGCGTGTCCTGCACGGAAATCAGCTGGCCCAACGGCTCGACGCCTGCATTCGGCGTTGCCACAGGTGCGGCGATCAGTCCATCCGAGGACGTAAGGGGTTGCGACTTCAAGATCAGCTGCAGCCGCTTCTCGCCGTCATAACGCTGCCCGACGTAAAGCCCTTCGCCGAACGCCTGCACCAATTGCCCGACGTCGCCGCGCGACCATCCGGCCTCGCTGATCGCGCGGTCGTTGGGCACGATTTTGAATTCGGGCTGGTCGTAGTCGAGCGACGGTTGCGGATTGACCGAAGCATCCGGGAATTTCGCCTTGAGCAACTCCTCGCCCTTGCGCGCCGCCGCCCGCATGGCTTCTGCGTTCGTCGATTGGATGTTGATCGAGATGCCGCCGCCTTCGTCGAAACCGCCGAACAGGCTGCCCATCACCGCAAAGCCGCTCGTGTCGGGCAGGTCCTTCAGAATCTCTTTGCGCACGATCGGCAGCATCACCTTGAACTGATCGTCGTCGATCACGCGCACGGCCATGTCCAAATTGCCGGGCGCGTAACTCATGACATAGTAGTTGAGCAGCGCCGGCTGCTTCTCGCCCTTCATGTAGGGTGTCAATCGTTCGATCAGCGGCTTGGCGATTTCCTTCTCCGTGAACGCGGTCGTCGCGGCCGGGGGCAACTGGAAAAAGGTGTCGATCGCCGCGCGCTTCACCTGCGGCAGATATTGCAGGCTGGGCGCAAGCAGAATGGTTCCGGCGATCGAACCTACGATCAGCCCGCCGATCCAATACCGGCGCTTCATCGGCGTATCGGTCGTGCCCATCACGAAGTCGGCGATGCCGCGCCACACATGCGCGAACTCCGGCACCTTGGGCCGAGTCTGCAGGAACAGGACAGACAGCATCGGCACGACAGTGACGGCGACGATCAGCGACACGAACACCGCGACGGCGATCGTCACCGACAGGTCGGCGAACAACTGCCCCTCGACGTCCTTGAGGAAGATCACCGGCAGGAAGATCGCAACGTTGGTCGCTGTGGTGGCGAGCAGCGCGCCCCACACCTGATCCGTGCCCTTTTGCGCGGCTTCCGCGGCCGGCATCCCGTGCTCGCGCAGGCGTAGAATGTTCTCGAATGCGACGATCGCGGCGTCGAGCACCATGCCCGTGCAGAACGCGAGGCCCGCCAGCGACACGACGTTGAGCGACCGCCCCGTCAGCTGCAGCAGCACGACGACCGCAAACAGGCAGATCGGGATCGCCGCGGAAATGATCAGCGTCGCCCGCCATTCGCGCATGAAGAACCACAGCACGCCGATCGCAAGCAGGATCCCGAGGATGAGGTCGCGCGTCAGCATCTCGATCGCTTGATTGATGAAGTGCGACGGATCGAACGAATACTGAAGCTTGACCCCTTGCTCTTTCGCCGGCCCATCGTTGAGCTTCATCAGCTCCTCCTTCACCGCGTTGACGGTCGCAAGGACGTTCGCCCCTGTCTCGCGCACGATGCGGAAGCCGAGCGAAGGGTTGCCGTTTTGATAGGCGAACGAGTTGCGCTTCCCGCGCGCGACGCTGACCGTCGCGATGTCGCCGAGCCGCACCGGTTTGCCGTCGCGCCATTCCAGGATCATCGTCTTCAGGTCGTCGACCGAATAGCGCCCGCGGAACGACAGGCCGTATTGCCGTCGCCCGACGTCGAGCGTGCCGCCCGAAACGTCATCCGACGAACTGATCTTGCTCGCGACCTTGGGGATTTGGATGCCGAGCGCCGCCGCCTTCATCGGATCGAAGACGATCTGCAGCTCCTCGCGCGCGCCCACCATGTTGAGCTCGACGCTGCCCACCCCCGGGATCGCTTCGAGGCGCGGCGCGATCGTGTAGCGCAGGAACGACTCGTAACCTTCGACATCGCGTTCGTTGCCGGGCAGGCGCTGCATGAACACGTAGAGCAGCGACGAGTTCGAATCCTGCGTGTTGGCGAGTTGCACGAAAGGCCGGTCGGAATCGACGGGCAGCGACGGAATGCGGTTCAGTCGCCCGATCACGTCGACCAGCGTCTGGCGGATATCGGTGCCGACCGCAAAGGTGAGATTGATGTAGCTCCCGCCCGAGCCGACGAAGGCATTCATCTCCTGCAGGCCGGACAGGCCCTGCAGCACTTCCTCTTCCGGTTCGACGATCTGCTGCTCGACTTCGCGCGGCGTCGCCGAGCGCCAACCGGTCTGAATGCCGATCTGCGGCCGCTCGATATCGGGGAAAAGTTGTATGGGCAAAGTGTTCAACGCGAAGACGCCGAACAGAATCGTGACTGCAACCCCCACCGCCACAGCCGCGGGGCTTTTCAGACTCACGGCCGTAAGTGCGCGCACTACGGTCTCTCCAACCCGGTCCCTGACGGATTTGAGTCGCACGCCTGGCTTTTTTGAAATCAAAAGCGCGTGAGAGCGCCTCACGTGCTCGTGCGATTGGTTACCGCGCGCGGTGTGCGTGCGCCGAACGGGCCGCGCACGGACAAAAGTCGGGCGCATTAAACTTCGGACAGAAACGGCCGCTTTCAGCCCTCAAGAACGCCATCACTTCACCAGGCGCCGGATCATTGCGTGACGAGAGAGCACGACCAGGACGCCGAGCCAGGCGGCCAGAATCGGTATCGTCCAAATCTGGAACGGCAATCCAAGCGTCAGCGTACGCACCAGCGACGCCACCGAGGTCAACGGCAAGGCCCACGCCGCGATCTGGAACGCAGGCGGCAAATTCTCGATGGGAAAGAACACGCCGCAAAACAGGAACATCGGGAACACAAAGAGATATTGCGGGTAAGACAGTTGCTCGATGTTCTTCGCGCGCGCGGCCGACAGCAATCCCAGTCCCGAAAAGAGCAGGGCGCTCACAAAACAGACCGGCAGAAGCAGCACCAGCGACGCGGGCGCAAACTCGCCCGTCAGAACGCCCATCAGCGCGACGACTTCGGCCGCGACCGTCGCCTTCGTCGCGTCCCAGATAAGCTCGCCCCACAGCACCTCCGACAGCGTGATCGGCGTGATCGCGATCGCCTGGAATATCCGCTGATAGTACATGCGCACGAAGGCGCCGAACGCGCCTTCGTAGAATCCCTGAAACAGAAGCGTCTGGGCGATGATGCCGGAGAAAATGAAGCTGCGGTAGGAAAGTGTCGTCCCGCCGACGTGCAGCGCGCCGACCATGCTCGCCACGCCGACGCCGAACGACAGCAGATAGAGCAGCGGCTCGACGAACGTCGTCACCAGATAATAGACGACGCTTTTCGTGAGCACCGCGTAGTAGCGCAGCCATACGCACGCAACGCCCCACGCCCAATCGGGAAGCCTCATGCGTCCTCCGCGTGGAGTTTGTGGCCCGCCAGCTTCAAGAACACGTCTTCAAGATTGGGCGCTCGCTTCCACACGACGCCGGGCCGCACTTCCTCTTCGACCTCGCGCCGCCCGATATGCTTGTCGATCAAGCGCTCCGGCGTATCGAGGTCGAGCAACCGGCCCTTGTGCAAAAGCGCGATGCGGTCGCAGAGCCGCTCAGCCTCGTCCATATAATGCGTCGACAACAGGATCGCGACGCCGCGTCCGCGCGCCTCGGTGAGAATGTCCCACAACACCCGGCGTGCATCTGGATCAAGGCCCGTGGTCGGCTCGTCGAGGACGAGCACGCTCGGCTCCGATATCAGCGCGCGCGCCACCTGCAGACGCCGCCGCAATCCACCGGATAGGCTTTCGATCGGATCGTTCGCCTTGTCGCCGAGCCCAAACCGCTCGATGAGGCGTTGCGCCCGTTCGCGCGCGATTTTGGGCGGCAGGCGGAAATAACTCCCATGCCGCACCAACTGGTCGAACACGTTGAAGTCGCTGTCGAGCGTATCTTCCTGGTTGCAGACGCCGAGGTTTTGACGCGCGCGCTTGGGCTCGGTCCACACGTTATGACCGGCCACGAACACCTGACCGTCGGAGGTTGGATAGAATCCGGAGATGCATTGAATGATGGTCGACTTGCCTGCGCCGTTGGGACCGAGCAGCCCGAAGCATTCGCCGGCCGCCACCTCGAACGACACGTCCTTCACCGCCTCGAACTCGCCGCCTTGATCCAGCCGATAGCGCTTCGACACATGCACGGCGCGCAGCGGCGGTTGCTGGCCGGCGCTCACTATTTCAGCCGTTCGAACAGCCCGGCCGCGAATTCCGACAACGTGTCGTCGCGCGCACCCATGATGACGATGCGATCGCCGGGTTTTGCCAGCGTAACAAGTTTGTCGCCGCATGCGGGTCGTTCGGCAAGGTGTAGAGCCGCGCGCCCTGCATCCTTCACGCCGCGCACGATGTCCTCGCTCGTCACGCTCCGGTTCGTCGTGCCGCCGTAATAGACCGGTTCCGGCATGATCAAGACGTCGTCCTCATGAAGCTCTTTCGCGAAGCAGTCGATCAGCGGGTCTTTCATCAACCTGAGCGGTCCATAACCGTGCGGCTGAAACATGACCAGCAACCTTCCCGGAAACGCATGAAGCGTCGCGAGGGTTGCCGCGATCTTGTCGGGATTGTGCGCGAAATCGTCGATCACGGTGATGTCGTTTGCTTGGCCCACGCGCTCGAAGCGCCGCTTGATCCCCGTGAACGTGCCCAGCGCGTCGCATGCCGCCTCCAGTGACACGTCACAGGCGCGCGCGACGCAGAGTGCCGCCAGCGCGTTCGAAACATTGTGCGCGCCCGGCACGTTGAGATGAACGATCGCACGCCCACCGGTGTCGCGCTCGCTGACCTCGAAGCTGATCCCGTCCGGCGCGGGCTTCAAGCGCCCGGCGAACAATTGCGCCCGCAGATTGGTGAGGCTGTATGTCAGCGCGACGCCCGCGGGTAAGGCGGCCGCCAGCGCCTTCGTTTCCCCGTTGTCGAGATTGAGCA
The DNA here is from genome assembly GCA_041477875.1 of Micropepsaceae bacterium. Taxonomy (GTDB): domain Bacteria; phylum Pseudomonadota; class Alphaproteobacteria; order Micropepsales; family Micropepsaceae; genus SZUA-430. Next base: position 9,649 of record JBGOVA010000088.1, read on the forward strand.
CGGCACGCTCGGCCTTCGCGACGAAATCGTGAAACAGCGCGCGCAGTTCATCCATCGTCTTGTGGTCGAGCGAGATGTTGTTCACGACCGCGACCGTCGGATGGAACAATGCGATCGATCCGTCGCTCTCATCGACCTCGCTGACGAACACGTCGCCCCCGCCCACCGCGGCGCTCGCAAACGGATTGTCGGGGCCGGCGAAATTCTTCATCACGGCGCCGTTCATGATCGTGGGATCGAGGCCCGCTTGATGCAGGATCCAACCGATCATGCCGGTCGTCGTCGATTTGCCGCTGGTGCCGCCGACCGCTACACTTTTCGGCGCGACGTTGAACAGCTCCGCCAGGAGTTCGGCGCGCCGAATCATCGGCAGGCCCAGCCGGCGGGCGGCCTGGACATCGGGCACGGTTTCCTCGACCGCCGCCGAGGTCACCAGAATTTGGTCGGGGCGCGTCACGCCGCTGCCGTCTTGGCGGTGGAGCGCGATACCGCGCCGCTGCAAGAACTCGAACTTCGGGCCCAGCCGCCCCTGGTCGAGCGACCTATCCGACCCTTCGACAGCGTAGCCCTTCGCGCGCAGAATCAGCGCCAGCGGCAACATTCCGCTACCCCCGATACCGCAGAAGAAATAGGGTCGCTTTTGATTCAGAGTCGAACTCATGCGAACTGATCGCACAGCTCGGCGAAACGGTAAATGGGCGCGCAAGGATGACAGGGGGCAGGATGAGAATCGGCATCGTGGCGCCTGCCAACCGCCTCGACCCGGGGGCGGCCGCGCGCGTGACGAAGCTCGCCGCGGAACTCTACCCCGGGCGCGTCACGTTGCATGTCCATCCTCAATGCCACTTGTCGTCGGGCCATTTCGCCGGGGACGATGTGGCTCGCGCCGCGGCCTTCCTTGAAGTCGCGAATGATCCCGCCTTCGACGCCGTGTGGTTCGCGCGCGGGGGGTACGGCTCATGCCGCATCACCGAGGCGGCGCTTCCCAAGCTTGGCGACGCGGCACGGCGAAAGACCTATCTCGGCTATAGCGATATGGGCAGTTTGCTCGCCGGGCTCTACGCGCGCGGGTTTCGAAACTTGGCGCACGGGCCCATGCCCGCCGACATCACGCGCGCGGGCGGCGAGGCGGCCATAGGCCGGGCGCTCGCTTATCTTATCGATCGTGCGCCTGAAACGCTTGAGCCGTCGGTCACTGCCGCAACGAAGTGCGTGGCGTTCAACTTGCTGACGTTCAGCAAGCTTATCGGCACGCCCCTTCAGCCCGACCTCAGCGGACACGTGCTGATGCTGGAAGAGGTCGCTGAATACATGTACCGGATCGACCGCTCGCTATTTCACGTGACGTCGAACCCCGCGGTCCGCCGCGCCGCCGGCATCAGGCTCGGCCGCTGCAGCGCCGTCCCGCCCAACGACCCGGATTTCGGCCAAACCGAAGAAGAAGTCGCGCGGCATTGGTGCAAAGTCTCCGGCATCCCGTATCTCGGTCGCGCCGACATCGGCCACGACTCCGACAACAAAATCGTGCCCTTCGGCGAGATGCTTGTCGCTTGACGTTCGCGCTCAGCTCTTGAGCAAGATCAGCGACTTGGGCTCCCAGGTCACGTAGACGGGTTTCGCGGCGTCGAATCCTGAACCCATCGCTCGCTCGACGTTTTGGGCGGCGACGAAGACCGGCTCCTCGCGGCCTTTGACAAAAACCTGATGGTGGCTGCGGTCGCCCAAATAAGCGCTGGCTTTGATCATGCCTTCGACGAACGCGCCGGTTGCCGGCTTCTGGCCCGCGAGCGTGAGCTTCTCCGGGCGGATTGCGGCGACGATCTTGTCGCCGACTTTCAGCCCCTCCATGGCCGGCGCCTTGAACTGCCCGAACCCCGGCCCCTCGAGCATGACCTCGCCGCCGTTCACGGCCTTCACCGTGGCGTTGATCAAATTGATCGTGCCGATGAAGGTCGCGACCTCGACGCAATTCGGCGCCTCGTAAAGCTCTTTGGGTCCCGCGATCTGCAGCACATCGCCTTTGCTCATGACCGCAATCCGGTCCGACATCGACAGCGCTTCTTCCTGGTCGTGCGTCACGAACACGAAGGTGATGCCGACGGTCTTTTGCAGCTGACGCAATTCGATCTGCATCTCCTCGCGCAGCTTCTTGTCGAGCGCGCCGAGGGGTTCGTCGAGCAGCAGAACCTTCGGCCGCTTCACGAGCGCCCGCGCCAGCGCCACGCGTTGGCGCTGCCCGCCCGACAGCTGATCGCCGCGCCGCTTGCCGAAGCCCTGGAGCTTGATCATGGCGAGCGACTCTTCGACCCGCCGGTTCAACTCGCTCCGCGACAGCCCCTCTTTGCGTAGGCCGTAGGCGATGTTGTCGAACACGTTCAGGTGCGGAAAAATCGCATAGGACTGGAAAACCATGTTCGTCGGGCGCTTGTACGACGGGATCAGCGACGACGGCTGGTTGTCGATGAAGATCTCGCCTTCCGTCGGAAATTCAAGCCCCGCGATCATGCGCAACAGCGTGGTCTTGCCGCAGCCCGAGGGCCCCAGCAGCGAAAAGAACTCGCCGCGCTCGATATTGATCGAGACGCTGTCGACGGCCTTGACGCCGCCGATGAACTGCTTCGTCACGTTTTCGATGCGGATGATGTTGTCGGCCATGGGCTAGGCGACCCCCACTTTTCGCTCGCCGCTCGTGCCGAGCTGGCGCACCCATTCGGCGAAGAACACCAGCACGCACGACGAAATCAGGATCAGCGCGCCGAGTGACAGAACGCCCGGCAATTTGTTCGGAAAGCGCAGCTGGCTCCAGATATAGACGGGCAGGGTGGGCTGAAGCCCCGACAGGAAGAATGACAGCAAGAACTCGTCGAACGAAACGATGAAAGAAAGGAGCAGACTCGACACGATGCCCGGTGCCGCGAGCGGAAACGTCACCCGCCAAAACGTCATCCAGGGCGTCTCGCCCAAATCCATCGACGCCTCTTCAAGGCTGCGGTCGAACCCGTCCAGGCGCGACGTCAGGACCGCCATCGCGAACGGCGTGCACAGCATGACGTGGCCGATCGCGACGGTGACGAGTGTCAGCTGGAAATTGAGTCCGTTGATCAGAATGAGCAGCGATATGCCGAGAATGATCTCAGGTATGAACAAGGGCAGCATGATCATGCCCGTGACCGCCCCTTGGCCCGGCATGCGATAGCGCGTCACCGCCTTTGCGCCCAAGAGGCCCAGCATGGTCGAAATGATTGAGACGACACCCCCGACCTCAAGACTGGCGACCAGGGCATTCAGCATGTCCTGATCGGCGAACATCTGCTCGTACCAGCGCGTCGTGAAACCCCTGAGCGGGAAGGCGACGAAGATCGAATCGTTGAACGAGAAGACGGGCAGGAACAGCACGGGCACGTAGAGGAACAGCAGGTAGGCGATCGCGAACGCCAGCAATCCGCTGCCGGAATCGCCCATGCGTTTCGCTTCGGGGACGGGCTTGGTCATCGGATCTGCCGCACTGCGAGCTGCATGGCGCTCACGAACAGAACGACCAGGATGGCAACGCCCGCCATCGCCGAGATCGCGAGCGCCGAGCCCAGCGGCCAATCGCCGATCTTCAAGAACTGAACCTGGATGATATTGGCGATCATCTGCCCCGTCGGGCCGCCGACCAAGGCGGGCGTGACATAGTCGCCGGTGGTCGGCACGAAGATCAGCACCGCGGCGCCCACGACGCCGGGCAACGAGAGCGGAAACGTCACGCGCCAAAACCGCGCCCACGCGCCGTCGCCCAAATCGGCCGCCGCTTCAAGCAACGTCCGGTCGATCTTTTCGAGCGAGACATAGATGGGAAGGATCGCAAACGCCGCATAAGCATGCGCCAGCGTGATGATGACGGCTGTTTGATTGTAGAGCAGAAACCCGAGCGGCTCGTGGATGAGCCCAAGACTCATCAAGCCTGAATTGATGACGCCGTTGTAGCCCAGGATGATTTTCCACGAGAACGCGCGCAACAAATAGCTCGTCCAGAACGGAATGGTCAGAAGCACGAGCCAGATGAACTTGTAACGCTTGACCCCGAACGCAACGTAATAGGCCATCGGATAGGCAAGGCCGACGGTGACCAGCGTGACCAGGCTCGACATGCCGATCGAGCGCCAGAAGATGTCGACATAACTCTGCTTGTTCAGCACCTCTTGATAGCGCTGCAGCGTGGGCGCGGTATCGACGTGAAGCCCCACCTGCGTCCACAGCGAATAGAGCACGAGCAGGATCAACGGCGCCGCAAGCAGGGCCACCATCGTGATCATGACAGGCGAGAGCAGAACGTAGCCCTTGGCCGCGTCCGACCGCAGATAGAACGCGCGCAGCCGGTCGAGGAACCCCGGCTCCGAAGTGGCTTGGCCCGCGCTTGCCGTCAAATGATCCCCCGTTTCCGCGACTCTAACCGCCACCCCAAGCCATTTTGTGGGATTTGCCCCAACCCCGCAACCCAAGCCGGGCCACGGTGGTTAAGGAAAGCGGCCACGCGCGATCTTCCCGCAAGAGTTGCCGACAGAGGTGCCCCAAGAGGTCGCGTGAGCATCGAAATCAACAAAAGCGTAGTGGGGGCGAAATCGACAAGGTCATGCCCATCTGGCACGACCTCGTGCACAGCCTGGAAATCAGCCTGGCGATCGAAGACATCGCCGCCGAAGGCGACACGGTGGCAGTCCGCTATACCGAACGCGGCACCTTCGTCGCCCCATTCCGCGGCAAGCAACCGACAGGCAAATGTAGTCGGCGTTGAGTCGAACCAGCGCCGCATCGTTCAGGTCGACGCCGGCATAAAACAGATTCGAATAGGACTGCAGCAACCGGAATGCCCCGCCCGAGAGATCGTACGGCGCCTCGATCAAATCTGGCAGCGCCGGCACCGCGTGATTTCGCTCGGCGACGAGAGGCGGCAGTAGCGCCCTTCGTCCAACAACACGCCCATCGTCTTATGCAGCAGTACGTGGTCGTCCGCGCGTTCGCTCGTCACGCCTTGGCCGCCCCTGTCAGGATGCGCAGGCTTAGCCTGTGCTCCTTCTGGAGCGCCACACCTAGTCCGCGACCACGACCACAATCCAGCGTGTCAGCCCTTAACCAACCGCTCGATCCACGCGGGCAACGCGAACGCCGCGCGGTGAATCGCGGGCGTGTAGTAGTCCGTCTTGAGCCGCGCGGCGGCGAACGCCGTCTCGAGCCCGCTCCATTTCGCCGGGTCGCCCAAGATCGCGTCCTGCGACGCCCACGTCAGCGCCATGAAGCCGCCGATATAGCTCGGCACCACCGCCAGATAGACGCCGCAATAGCGGAACGTGCGCTGCATCTGTTTCAGCGTGTCGGTCAGCTCCTCCGGCTGGAAGAACGGCACGCCGTTTTGGAAGACGGCGAAGCCACCGGGAGCTAACGCTTCCGCCACGCGTTGATAGAAACTGTCCCCGAACAGCACTTCGGCGGGCCCGACGGGATCGGGCCGGTCGGCGATGATAAGGTCGAACCGGTGTCGGTTCGCCTTGTCGCCGAGGAAGACGAACGCGTCCTCGATCTGGATCTTAAGCCGCTCGTCGGCGAACGCGGCGGCGTTCACCTCCGCCAGGTGCTGGCGCGACAAATCGACCACCTTGGGGTCGATCTCGACGTTGAAGACGGTTTTGACGCCCCGGTGCTTCAGCGCCTCCTCGGCGATCGCCATGTCGCCGCCGCCGGCGATCATGACCTCCTTCACGGCGCCATGCTCGAGCATCGGAACGTGCGTCAGCATCTCCGAATAGCCGCACTCGTCGCGCGTCGTCAGTTGCACGATGTCGTCGAGCACGAGCACGCGCCCGTTGCGCTTCGAATCGAAGATCTTGATGTCCTGAAACTGGCTCTTTTCCTGGACGAGCGGCTTTCCCTCGATCTCGATCGTCTGCGAGAATCCCGGGTGGAGTTTTTCCAAAAACGCGTTCGCCATCGGAGCAATTCCTTGCGCTGGAGACGTGGTGGAGAAGAGTGAAAGCGGCGGAGAAAAAAGTGCCGCGCGAAGCGCGCTCGTATATGTCCAGCGACTCCGGCGCAATGTCATAATTCGGCGCTGGTCACATCTCGTGCACCACTTCAAGATAAAATTTCGGTCAGAGCCCTAAAAATCCTTGCATGGGGGGGCGTCGTACTTATATTTCGCCCCCTTCCGCAATTCGGGTGGAATCACCAAGAGGCGGCTGAGCGGCGCGAGTTCCGCGCCACATGGTCAATAGGGTGCAACGCTCTTCTTTTGAGATAGGCGAACCGGTATGGGTCAACCTGCACGAAAAAGAACGGCTGTCGAAGTAACGCAGTTCCCAGTGAACCGCGCCAGGCCGAAGTCCGTTCCGGTTCCTAATCCCCTTGGGGAAGCGGAAGAACGCAAAGACTACTTCATCACCCGCAACGGCGTAACGTTCGCGGGCAGTCACTTGATCCTCGACCTTTGGGACGCACAAGACTTGGACGACGAAGCCAAGATCGAGGCGGCCCTCAAGGAAGCGGTGACGGCTGCCGGAGCAACGCTCTTGCACATTCACCTCCACAAGTTCTCGCCGAACGGCGGGGTGTCGGGCGTGGCTGTCCTTTCGGAAAGCCACATCTCCGTGCACACCTGGCCGGAAAAGGGCTTCGCAGCGTTTGACGTATTTATGTGCGGCGCGGCCCAACCTTTGAAGACGATTGCCGTGCTTGAAGCCGCGTTCCGGCCCAAGCGCGTCGTCGTCGGCGAGCACAAGCGCGGAATCGTCTAACGGCCACGCGCGCTCAGCTGTTTTAGTTGTCCTCAAGCCGCCTGGTCGCAACGCCAGGCGGCTTTTTCATTGGATAGCGAGGGACGGCTTCCTGACCAGATCTCGCAACAGGAGTAGGCCGGCCACGCCAAGAAGCGGCGCCGTCACAAGGCCCGGAAAATAACCGCCGGCCGACAACGCCAAGGCAGGGTGGGCAATGCCGTTACCGACGGCAGCAATCGCAAGAAACCAGAACAAGACCGCTGCGACCGGCGTAGCCCGTCCCGCAACGGCGGCAGCGGCCGCGCCCGGCCAAAGTGCCAACCAAATCGCATTGAACGCGAGGAAGAACTCAGCTGACCACGCGGCAAGGCCCAAGCGCGGTGGGAACAGCCGATAGAATCCTGTGACGAATTCTTCGGCAAAATGCAGCGCTTGAAGGGCAACAGTGAGGGCCATAGAGCGCACAGACCCCGCGAGCCGCGCCCGATCCGGTCGCGTGACCGTCACAATCAGGATGGCGATGACCAGCGCCACCCAAAGCGCGGCGGTGCCTATCAGCTCGCTCGGCATGTGTTCTCCACGGACGGTGCGACTATACACACCGACGCGAGTTACGGTGCGGCGCCCCCGATTAAGCATCCCTTTACCTTCCCAGGCGGGCGCCCCTTAGGCTTTAC
>JBGOVA010000283.1:0-4315 GCA_041477875.1 Micropepsaceae bacterium
CAGATCGCGACCGCGCCGCCCGACAAGACACCGAAGGTTCGGCTGAGCTTCAGTTGCTGCGCGAGAGCCAGCCCCACAAGTATCGTCGTCGAGACCCCGACCATCACCATGACGACGGGCGCGGCGCCGAGGCTTGCGATCTGATCGAACGTGATGCGAACGCCCAAGAGCGCTACGCCGAGGCGTAAGACGGTGCGCGAGGCGAACTCGATGCCGGCGACGCAGCGGCCTTCCTCGTGCAGAAAGTGAAACGCCATGCCGATGAGGAGCGCAAACAGCATCACGGGCGCGCCGTAGTGATCGGATAAGAACGTCGCGGCCAGGCCGATGGTGAGCGCGACGAGTAGACCGGGGTAGACGGCGTGGAACAGGGCCCCTTGCGGCAAGTAGCTCAGGATGCGCGAGGGCTTTGTCGGCTCAACTCGCGTGATGCCTTCCATGCTGTCGAGCGATTCAAGCCGCTCGATCTCAGAACCCGGGCTGGTGCGCGGCGCCGCCATTCAAGCCTTGTCGCCGGTGAAGGCCGTGTTGTGCTTGGGGAACCACTCGTAGCCCTTCAGCATGTAGTTCCAATAGAGGATCGGCAGGCCCGTCGTCTTGATGTGCCAGTTGACGGCGAGTTCCTTGGACGGGTCGAGAGGCAAGGTCGGCGTGACTTTCCCGCCGTAGATGAACTCCGCCATGATGACCTTGCCGAACGCGGTCGTCAGCGGGCACGAGGCGTAGCCGTCGTAGCCCTTTTCGGCGTCTTCCTTGGCCATGGCCTTCAAGATATTTCGGACCACGACGGGCGCCTGCTTGCGCACGGCCGCCGCCGTCTTCGAGTTCGGAGTCGAGCACACGTCGCCCAGCGAGAACACGTTCGGGAAGCGCACGTGGCGCATGGTGTTCTGGTCGACCTCGACCCAGCCGGCGGCGTTGACGAGCGGGCTCGCCTTCACCTCGTCGTGCGGCGATTGCGCGGGCGAGACGTGCAGCATGTCAAAGGGCGCGGTGATGCGCTGGCCCTTGTTCGCATCGTCGACGCGTTCGAACGTCGCGGTCTTGGCGGGCCCGTCGACGGCGACGAGGTTGTGCTGATAGTTGACCTTGATGTTGTGGCGCTCGGCAACCTTGACCAATTCGCGGGCGAAGAACGGCACGCCGAAGATCACGGGCGCGTGGGTGAAGAACTGCACGTCGCACGAAGCGCGGATGCCTTTGCGCGAGAGATAGTCGGCGGAGAGATAAGCGGCCTTTTGCGGGGCGCCGGGACATTTGAACGGCAATGGCGCTTGCGTGAAGATCGCTTTCGCGCCCGGCTTCAAGTCCTGCAAGTTGCCCCAAGTCGAATTGACGAATTCGGGCGCGTAGTTGCTGCACACGCCATTGCGGCCCAGCGTCTCGGTCAGGCCTTGGATCTTGCCCCAGTCGAGCTTCACGCCCGTCGCGACGACGAGATAGTCGTATGTCACGGTGCGCCCGCCCGCCAAGCGCACGCGGTTGTTCGCGGGGTCGAACTCCTCCACGGCGTCCTTGAGGTGCTTGACGCCCGAAGGGATGAGCCGCGCTTCCTTCTTGCGCGTGGCATCGAGGCGATAGGCGCCGGCGCCGACAAGAGTGAAGGCCGGTTGGTAGTAGTGGTCTTCGGCGGGCTCAATGATCGCAGTGTCGAGATTGGAGCCGCCGTGCCTCTTCAGGTTTGCCGCGACGGTGATGCCGCCGGCCCCGCCGCCCGCGATCAAGACCTGGTGATGTTCGGTCGTGGTGTTCATCGGATTGCTCCCTATGCTGCGTGAGCACTGGTGTCCCCCAATCACGAACGCGTGGGTGGTCTCTAATGATTGTGCTTGCGGGAGTCACGCGCGAAGTGACGATTTACCCTCCTTTGAACCAGCGTCGGCAAGCGCGGCTGAAGCTCGTGGGGTCTTCGAAACCGAGCGCCTCGGACATCTCGTCGCGCGAGAGTTTGCGGTCGGCCAGCAACTGTTTGGCGCGCTGTTTCACGTTGTTGTCCAGCAAGGCGCGATAGGTCGTGCCGCTCTCAGACAGGCGGCGCACAAGAGTGCGACGCGAGAGCCCGAGTTCCTTTGCTGCGTCTTCCTCCGAAAGGCGGCCGGTGCGGCGGCGCTTCAGTAAGCGCTCAAGGCGGATCGTCAGCATGTCTTCGCCTTGGATGCGGCGCGCGAAATGCTCCAACTCGGCCAGCGCGGAGGTCAGCAGCGCGGCGTCGGCGAAGGGCGACGGACGGTCGCAGAGGGCGTTCGGCAGGACGACCGCGCAATGCGTTTGACCGAACTTCACGATACCGCCGAGGGCCGCCCTCATCCGATCGGCGTATTTGGGCGTTGGCCATGGAAAGTGGAATTCGAGCTCGGTGGTCGCGCCTTCCAGCACCTGTTCGAGCATCGCCTTGGCGCTGAGGACAGCTGTTTCGCTCGTTGCGCGTTGTGCCGCTTCGCTCATGGCGACGGCGCAGCCCAACGTCATGCGCGTCTTCGACCTGTCGCGCTTGGAGCGCAGGGCGAGATAGGGACCGCGGACGTGGCCGTAGCGCGTCAGGATGTCGACGCCCTCACCCACCGTCGCAGCGCTGCGGACGGCGACTTCGAGCGCGCCTTGCATGGCCGTGCTCCACGCAGCGAGCGCGTCGAGCGGCCATGCTTCACCGACGACACGACAGAGGTTGTCGCTGAAGGTGACGAAGGTGAAGAGCGTGACTTCGGCGTTGGGGTCCTTCAGCCGTTCCTCATCGACGTCAGTGCCGGCAAGGAGTTTCGCGCGAAGCTCCGGCGTCACCGCGAAGCGACGTAGCAGAATCTTCAAATAGGCGGCGGGCGCGGGAACGGATTTGCGCGCGTCGCGGTGCGAATCCTTGCTCATGGCGTGGCGCAAAATGCCACATTTCTGGCGCGGGCGATACTCACGCCCTTCCCCGCCCGCGCTTAGATTGAGGCCATAACATCAAGCCTCAGGGAGGAACGTTGTGGCATTTTCAGGTCAAACCGAGGACGGGCATACCGTCACCTATGTCGACGGCAAGCGATACCTCTATCTGCTGTCGCTGCTCACGCCCGCCGTGCCCACGATCGCCGTGGCGTTGTTCTTTGCGAGCGGCGGCAATGTGCTGATCACCTTGTTTCCGCTGACATTCGTGTTCGTCCTCATCCCGCTCATGGATGCGATCTTGGGCGAAGATACGCACAATCCGCCCGAAGAGGTGATGGCGGAGCTCTCGGCCGACAACTACTACCGGGTGTTGGCGCTGCTGTCCGTGCCGCTCTATTGGCTTGGGTTTCTGTCCACGGCGTTTCTGATCGGCACGCAGGAGCTGCCGTGGTGGTCGATCGTGGCGCTGACGATCGGCGTCGGCATGGTCGACGGCGGTTGCATCACGACGGGGCACGAGCTGGGGCACAAGCACAGCCCGCTCGATCGCTTCGCCGCCAAGATCTGCAATGCGGTGGTGGGCTATGCGCATTTCGCCATCGAGCACAATCGCGGTCATCACGTGTGGGTGTCGACGCCGGAGGACCCGGCGAGCTCGCGCATGGGCGAGACGATCTATCAGTTTTCGCGGCGCGAATTGCCGGGTGCCTTTGTGCGCGGCTGGGAGCAGGAGGCGTTACGCCTTTCAAAGCGCGGGAAGAGTGCGTGGTCGGTCGAGAATGAGATCCTTCAAGGCTATGCGCTGACCATCTGCGTGGCCGTCGTGTTGGTTGCCGTGTTTGGCTGGACGATCCTGCCCTTCGTCGTCGCGCACCATGCGATCGGCTGGTACGGGCTGACACAGGCGAACTATATCGAGCACTACGGCTTGTTGCGCCAGAAGCGCGCGAACGGGCGCTATGAGCCTTGCGCGCCGCGCCATTCGTGGAACACGAACCACATCTTCTCGAACCTGGTGACGTTCCATCTGCAGCGGCACTCGGATCATCACGCGAATCCGCAGCGGCCGTATCAATCGTTGCGCGACTTTGCCGATCTGCCGCGCCTGCCGAGCGGGTATCCGGGGATGTTCCTGGTCGCTTCGATCCCAGCACTTTGGTTTCGCATCATGGACCCGAGGGTCATGGCGTGGGCCGGCGGCGACATCACGAAGGTGAATGTGGCGGCTGCGCGCAAAGCGTCGCTTTATCGCAAGTATGGCGCGCCGGCTGCGCTTTCGCTCGCCGCGTAAGCCTCTCGTTTCGCGACGGCCGACACTTCGTCAGCCGTCGCGCCGACCACTTCTTCTCGCGGCGCGAGGGGACCTTCTGTCCCTTTTTCCGCGCTTCGGATAGGTCGATCGCGACAGCGGCTCTCACCACTCCTCAACGAGGTTGAACGTGGCGCC
>JBGOVA010000057.1:0-20660 GCA_041477875.1 Micropepsaceae bacterium
AGCGTGCACTAAAGGTTGAATCGCGCGCAAGAGTCCTCCGATGAAGTGACTCAAACTTCATGTGGATGTGTCATTTTCGATATTTCGCTCTTGGGGATGACCTGCGGATAGGCGCATTGCGCGTCATTTTCGATTTTCGGGACGCGGCGTTCGACTCGATTCCTGCGAGTCTTGCGGAGAGTTGCTCAACCTCCATGCGAGATCGCAGCGCCATCGCTTTCACCGCCTCGAACTCTTCGCGGGGCACGAGGTCGAGGTCGTTCACGAGTCGCTCGGCCTGCGTTTTGATCACGGTTGCGATCTCGTCGCGCACACCCTTGGCCGCGCCGGCGGCGCTGGTCATTAACTTCGCCAGCTGGTCCAGGATCGGGTTTTCGCTCTGCATCGATCGGCTCCGCTTTCCGTGTCACTGAAACGTAGGTGCGCGCGGCGGCGGCTGCAATCGGCGGCTTGACACGTTGTCGGCGGCCAGCCGAAGTCTGCCCGCCAAACGGGCCGCCAACCACATGCTCGCCATACTGTTTCCCAAGATCGATCCCGCCGCCTTTTACATACCGATTCCGTTCGTCGGCTGGTGGCCGGTGCGGTGGTATGCGCTGTCGTATATCGCAGGGCTGCTGCTCGCGTGGTGGTACATCCTGAGGCTGCTGAAGGTGGAACGGCTGTGGGCCGGGCCGCCGTTCAACGGCAAGCCGCAAGTCACCGCGGACCATATCGGCGATCTGTTCGTGTGGGCGGCGCTCGGCGTGATCGTCGGCGGGCGGCTCGGCTATGTGCTGTTCTACGGCCTGATCTACGAGACCGACTATTTCGTGTCGGAGCCCTGGCACATCCTCTACGCGTGGAAGGGCGGCATGTCGTTCCACGGCGGGGCGATCGGCGTGGTCGTCGCCATTATCCTCTTCGCGCGCGCGCGGAAACTCGACATGGTGGCGCTCGGCGACCTTGTCGCTGCGGCGACGCCGATCGGGTTGTTCTTCGGGCGGATCGCGAATTTCTTCAACGGCGAACTGTGGGGCAAGCCGACCGACGTTCCCTGGGCGATGGTGTTTCCGGACGACCCCACCGGTCTGCCCCGTCACCCGAGCCAGCTTTACGAAGCGAGCCTCGAAGGCGTGACGCTGTTCTTGGTTCTTTACCTGATGACGTTCCACTTCAATTCGTTGCGGCGGCCGGGATTGAACATCGCGGTGTTCTGGGCGGGCTACGGGTTGTTCCGCATGATCGTCGAGGTGTTCTTCCGCGAGAATGCCCATCAGTCGCTGCTTGGCGGCGCCGTCTCCATGGGGACCGTGTTGTCGCTTCTTATGTGGGCGTTCGCCGGGTTCTTTTTCTGGTACGCGCTCTCTCGCAAGGGGCCGGCGCTGCAACCGCAATGACGGCGCTGGCCGAGCATCTCAAAGAGCTGATCCGCGCCGACGGGCCGATCGCGGTCGCCGAGTACATGCGCATCGTGCTGACCGGGCGCGCCGACAGTTACTACATGCGCGGCGAGGCGTTCGGCGCCGCCGGTGATTTCGTCACCGCCCCCGAGATTTCGCAGATCTTCGGCGAGCTGATCGGGCTGTGGTGCGTCGACACGTGGCGCAAGCTCGGCGCGCCGAAGAAATTCTCGCTCATCGAGCTTGGACCCGGGCGCGGCACGCTGATGAAAGATGCGCTTCGGGCCGCGCGCGTGGCGCCGGATTTCCTCAGCGCGGCGTCGCTCACCCTTGTCGAAGTCAGCCGCGTGCTGCGTCGTTTGCAGGAAGACGCTCTGCATGACGCGCCGGTATCCTCCCCTCGCTGGTTCGACCGTCTTGACGATCTCGATATCGGCCACGATCCGCTCATCGTCGTTGCCAACGAGTTCTTCGACGCCTTGCCGACCCGTCAGTTCGTTCGAACCGAGCGCGGTTGGTTCGAGCGGTGTGTCGGACTCGATCGGCGGGGAAAATTGGCTTTTGGCGCAGCACCCGATGTCGTCGATCCCGCTGTCGTTCCGTTGCGCGAGGCGGCTGTGGGCTCGATCGTCGAAATGTCGCCTGCACGTTCCATCTTGGCGCGGGCGATCGGAGAGCGCATTGCCAATTCGAGCGGGGCGGCGCTCGTGATCGACTACGGGTTTGCTGGCCCCGCGACCGGCGACACACTGCAAGCGGTCAAGCGTCACGCCTATGTCGACGCGTTGAGCGCGCCGGGGGAGGCGGATGTGACCTCTCACGTTGATTTTACCGCGCTCGGGGCAGCGTTCCGCGAAGGCGGCGCGGGCGTGTCTTCACTGATCGGCCAGGGCGATTTCCTGACGCGGCTCGGCGCGTTTGAACGCGTTCAGATGCTCAAGCGCACGGCGACGGCGGCGCAGGCCGAGCAACTCGACCAGGCTTATCTGCGGTTGACCGGCGCGCAGGCGATGGGCAGCTTGTTCAAAGTGCTTTGCGCCTATGCGCCGGCGACGCTTCAGCTTGCGGGTTTTGTCAGCGAATGAATCCACTCACATCGGATGCGCTTTCGGAGCTCACGGGCATCGCGCACGGATTCTTCGGCAGGCAGGGCGGCGTTTCGGAAGGCGTCTACACCTCGCTGAACTGCGGCTACGGCTCGGACGACGATCCGGCGAAGGTGCGGGAAAACAGGATGCGCATCGCGCGCCACTTCGGAACGCGGGAAGATCGCCTGATCACCGTCTATCAGGTCCACAGCGCCGACGTCGTCACGGTCGAGAGGCCTTGGGCGCGGGCCGACGCGCCGCATGCCGATGCGATGGCGACCAAAGCAAGAGGCGTCGCGCTTGGCGTGCTGGCCGCCGATTGCGCGCCGGTCTTGTTCGCGGACGAGCAGGCGCAGGTGATCGGCACGGCACACGCGGGATGGAAGGGAGCGAACTCGGGCGTTCTCGAGGCCGCCGTGCGCGCGATGGAGGCGCTGGGCGCCGACCGGAGGCGCATCCGCGCGACGATCGGACCGTGCATCAGGCAGGCGTCTTATGAAGTCGGGCCGGAGTTCTTTGCGCGCTTTGCCGACGAAGCTCCGTCCAACCGCGCCTATTTCGTGCCGTCAAAGCGGTCCGGTCATTGGCAATTCGACTTGCCGGCATACGTGTTGGATCGATTGATTGCGGTGGGGCTTGGCCGTATCGAGTCGCTGAACATGTGCACCTATGAGCACGCCGACGCCTATTTCTCGTTCCGCCGGACGACGCACCTGGGCGAGGCCGATTACGGCCGCAATCTGTCGGCCATCATGCTCGCGCCATGACACGACTGCGCATCCTTCTGACGATGCTGACAGTGCTGCTCGCGGCGGCGGGATGCGCTGCGATCACAGAACCTCTGGGCATGGAGGATCCGTTCGCGATCGAGCAGCCCTTCAAAGGCGTCGCGCGCAACGACGCGATGTTGGCGCAGGCGATCGAGGTACCGGCCCTCGTCGTCGATACGCCGCAGGGGTTGAGCGACGAACATGCCGTCGCGTTGCGCAACCAGATCGTGCTTGCCGCGCGCAAGCATGACGTGCCGGCATCGGCCGAGCCGATGGTCAGGGCGTGGGTGCTCAGCGCTCAAGCCGCGACCGTCAGCAACCCCGGCAAGAAGGGCGTGGCCGTGGAGACTGGCGTCCTGTCGTGGCGCGTCATCGATGCGGAAGGCACGGAGCGCGCACAGTTCGTAGTGTCGTTCGACGGGAATGAATCGAGCCTGACGGCCGCCGGGATTCAGGTTCTGGCGGAGCAGACGGCCTCGGCGCTCGATGCGGCGCTGGCGCGGCCGGCAACGCAGGTTGCGGAGGTCGCGGCCGCGACCGTCGAGAAGCCGATTGCCTGGATCGGCTCGATCAAGGGCGCACCGGGCGACGGGAACGCGGCCTTGGCGCGCGCTCTGCAAGGCATGCTGCCGCTCAAAGGCGTGCGGGTCGAGGCCAAGAAAGACAAAGCGCAGTGGCGCATCGAAGGGCAGGTCAAGGTCGAGCAGGCCTCCCCAACGCAAGACAAAGTCACGCTGACGTGGCGCGTGCTCGACGCGAAAGGCAAAGAGGCCGGCACCATCAAACAGGAGAACGCCGTGCCGCGCGGGCGCTTGAACAAACCGTGGGCGGAAATCGCCGGTTTCGCCGCGGAGGCTGCGGCGGAAGGTATCGCCCAACTTATTCAACAGGTTACGAAGGCCAAGCCGGCTTGAGCAGCGTTGCAAGCGGTTAGGCGCGTTGCTACAAGCCGCGCGCGTTCATCGAGACGCCATCTGTTGGCCGTTCGTTTTCTTTGGGACCTCGCGACCATGAAACTGCTTGCCGGCAACAGCAATCATCCGCTCGCCAATCAGATCAGCGAGTATCTCAAGGTGCCGCTGACCAAGGCGATCGTGCGGCGCTTTGCCGACATGGAAGTCTTCGTCGAGATCCAGGAGAACGTGCGCGGCGAGGACGTGTTCGTCATCCAGTCGACGTCCTATCCGGCGAACGACCACCTGATGGAGCTCTTGATCTGCATCGACGCCCTGCGCCGGTCTTCCGCCAAGCGCATCACGGCGGTCGTTCCTTATTTCGGCTACGCGCGCCAGGATCGGAAGCCCGGTCCGCGCACGCCGATTTCGGCCAAGCTGATTGCGAACATCATTACGCAGGCGGGCGCTGGCCGCGTGCTGACGCTCGATCTGCACGCCGGTCAGATCCAGGGCTTCTTCGATATTCCGACCGACAATCTCATCGCCGCGCCGATTTTCGAGCACGACATTAAAGAACAGTTCGACGGCGAGCGGCTGATGGTGGTCTCGCCCGACGTCGGCGGCGTGGTGCGGGCGCGCGCGCTGGCGCGGCGGATCGACGCCGACCTTGCGATCGTCGACAAGCGGCGTGAGCGGGCGGGCGAATCGGAAGTCATGAACATCATCGGCGACGTCTCGGGGCGGACCTGCGTCATGGTCGACGACATCGTCGATTCCGCCGGCACACTGTGCAACGCCGCCGAAGCACTGGTGAACAAAGGCGCGAAGGCCACATACGGCTACATCACGCATGGCGTGTTGTCGGGCGGGGCGGTCGCACGGGTGAGGGGCTCGGCGCTCAAAGCGCTCGTCATCACGGACTCGATCGCGCCGACGGAAGCGGTGAGGAGCTGTCCGAACATCCGCATCCTGCCGACGGCGCCTTTGCTGGGCGAGGCGATCCGGCGGATCGCGGAAGAACGCTCGGTTTCGAGCCTTTTCGATTGATTTTCGAAGCGAATCCTTGAGGCGATTTGCAATTCCCGGGGCGTTTGGCTAAACCCCGCGCCTCTTCCGATCAGCGGAATGAACAGGATAAGGGGCATCTCGCCCCTGAAAGGGTTCAGGAGCCATGACAGAACACGCCACGATTCCAGCCAAGTCACGCGCCGGCACCGGCACAGGGTCCGCGCGGGCTGTGCGCCGCGAAGGCAATATTCCCGCCATCGTCTACGGCGGGGACGGCGACCCGAAGCCGATCTCGATCGCGCTGCGCGATATCGACAAGCACTATCAGACGGGGCGCTTCACCTCGACCTTGTTCACGCTCGACCTCGAAGGTCAGAAGCTGCGCGTCATCCCGCGCGAGGTGCAGGTCGATCCGGTCTCCGAACGCCCGATCCACGCCGACTTCCAGCGCTTGGTCGCAGGCGCGCGGATCCGGTTGTTCATCCCGGTCCACTTCAACAATCACGGCGACTCGCCCGGCTTGAAGCGCGGCGGCGTCTTGAACATCGTGCGCCACGAAGTCGAGTTCTTCTGTCCGTCGGAACGCATTCCGCAATTCATCGAAGCCGATCTCGCCGGCATGGACATCGGCGACAGCTTGCACATTTCGAAGATCAAGGTTCCGGAAGGACTGGTACCGGTGATCCGCAGTCGCGACTTCACCGTTGCGACCGTTGCGGCGCCGTCGGCCTTCGCCGAAGTCGAGGCCAAGCCCGCCGCGACCGCCGAAGCCGAAGCAGCCGCAGCAGCAGCTGCCGCTCCCGGCGCGCCCGGAGCCGCGGCGCCCGCAGCGGGTGCTGCCGCACCCGCGGCGGCAGCCGGCGCGAAGGGCGCGCCTGCCGCAGCAGCGGCCAAGGGTGCTGCACCTGCAGCAGCGGTCGCGAAGGCGCCTGCCAAGGCACCCGGAGGCAAGGACAAGAAGTAAGGTCGTTGCCGCTTTCCTTGATTGCAACGGTCGCCAGGCGAGCCTTGGCGGCCGTTCGCGCTCTTGGGAGGCGCCGCGAGCCGGAGTCGGATTTTCAACCCATGCTGCTCATCGTCGGCCTCGGCAATCCGGGCGAGGCCTATCAAAAGAACCGCCACAATATCGGGTTCATGGCGGCCGACGCGATTGCGGAAGCTCATGGCTTCGGGCCGGAGCGTTTGCGTTTTCGCGGCAAGACGCGCGAGGGCGTGATCAGAGGCAAAGACGGCGCGGTGAAGACGCTGATCCTCAAGCCGATGACCTACATGAACGAAAGCGGCAATGCGGTGCAGGAGGCGGTCGCGTTCCACAAGATTCCGATCGAACAGGTCATCGTCATCTACGACGAACTCGATCTCGCGGCGGGGAAAGTGCGCGTAAAGCGCGGCGGCGGGAATGCCGGTCACAACGGCTTGCGCTCGATCTCGACGCACGCGGGCAACGACTATGTGCGCGTGCGGCTCGGCATCGGGCATCCGGGCGAGAAGGAACGCGTGACCGGACATGTGCTCGGCAATTTCAGCAAGGACGACCGCGCGTGGGTCGATCCGCTGCTCGATGCGATCGGACAGGCCGCGCCCTTTCTCGCCGACGGCGACGAGGCGGGGTTCATGAACAAGGTGACGCTGCTGATTGCGCCGCCGAAGAAGCCGGAGCCGAAAGCGAAGCCGCAAGACAAGACGCCGAAAGACAAGACGGGGGACTAGAGTTTCATGGGTTTCAAATGCGGCATCGTGGGTTTGCCGAACGTGGGCAAGTCGACATTGTTCAATGCGCTGACGCAAACGGCGGCGGCGCAGGCGGCGAACTATCCGTTCTGCACCATCGAACCGAACGTCGGCGAAGTTGCCGTGCCCGATCCGCGGCTCGATACGCTGGCGCGCATCGGGAAGTCGGCGCAGATCATCCCGACGCGGCTGACCTTCGTCGACATCGCGGGGCTCGTGCGCGGGGCATCGAAGGGCGAGGGGCTCGGCAATCAGTTCCTGTCGCATATCCGCGAGGTCGATGCGGTGGCTTACGTGCTGCGCTGTTTCGAAGACGGCGACGTGACGCATGTCGAGAATCGCATCGATCCGCTCGCGGACGCCGAGACCGTCGAAACGGAGTTGATGCTCGCCGATCTCGACAGTCTCGAGCGGCGGGTCACGGCGGCCGAAAAGAAGGCGAAGCAGGGCGACAAGGACGCGATGGTTCAGGTGTACGCCATGAAAGCGGCGCTGGCGCATCTGCACCAAGGTCAGCCGGCGCGCGTGACAAAAGTCAGCGCCGAGCATCGCCTGGTGTTCGATCAGCTGGGGTTGCTGACCGCAAAGCCTGTCGTCTATGTCGCCAACGTCAATGAGGCATCGGCGGCGACGGGCAATGCGCATTCGCGGCGCGTCGAGGAGCGCGCGAAGGCGGAAGGCGCCGCCTTCGTTGTGATCTCGGCGAAGATCGAATCGGAGATCGCGCAGCTGGCATCGTCGGAACGCGACGAGTTTCTGTCGACCTTGGGTTTGGAGGAGCCGGGCCTGAACCGGCTTATCCGCTCGGGCTATTCGCTGCTCAACCTGATCACGTTCTTCACCATCGGCCCAAAGGAGGCGCGCGCGTGGACCGTGCACAAGGGCGAGCGCGCGCCGCAAGCGGCCGGGGCCATCCACACCGATTTCGAGAAGGGCTTCATCCGCGCCGAGACGATCGCCTACGACGACTATGTCGCCAACAACGGCGAGGCGGGCGCGCGGGATGCGGGCAAGCTCAGGCTCGAGGGCAAGGACTATGTCGTGCAGGACGGCGACGTGATGCATTTCAGGTTCAATACTTGAGCGGCTGGCGCTGGTTGATTGCGCCCGCGTTCCACTCAGCTTTGAGGACTTCGATCAGGCGCCTGGAAGCTGCGCTCAGATAGCCGTCCTTGCGCACCACGGCGGAGCGCGAGCGGAAACGCGAGCCCCCAAGACAGCCTCAATGCGACTTTCGTTCGGCGCGGAACGCCGCTTAACTGTAGCGCCGCATCCGTTTGATTCGTCCGGGAACCTCGGTCATATTTCGCGGGCTGGGGGCCTTCGACGGATGAGCGTACTGCCTGCTTGCGCCAATTGCGGCACGGCGTTGACCGGACCGTTTTGCTCGCATTGCGGGCAGAAAGCGTCGGATACGCATCGCCCGTTTTGGTGGATCTTGGGCGAGTTCATGGATGCCGTCTTCGGCTATGACTCGCGCACGTTCCGCACGCTTTGGCTCTTGTTTGCCCAACCCGGCGAATTCACGCGCCGCTATAACGCCGGGCAGCGCGCTTCGCTGCTGCCGCCGTTCCGTTTGTTCGTGATCGCGACGCTCGTGTTCTTTGTGGCGTTGCAGGTCACCGGACTTGCGATGGTTGCGTTCGAGACCAAGACCGTTCCGATCGCTTCCCTGCCGCCAGAGGCGGTCGCGGCGATCAAGAAGCAATCCGGGGCAAAGCTGACGATCGACAATGCCAAAACCATCAGCGTCGTTTCGCTCGAGCTCTTCGTGCCGGCGAAGTCGGTGCAACATGTCACGCTGACCGACGAGCAGAAGCGCAGCATCGCGCAGGTGAACGACGCGCTCCAAGTCGAAGCGCGCGGCGCCAGCGTCGACGAGAAGGGCTGGCTGCACTGGATTCAGGCAAAGGGAAATCGAATCTCGGAAGGCTATCAAAGGGCGCTTGCGGATCCGGTGAGGCTCAATGCGCCGCTGAACGTGTGGCTGCCGCGGCTGATGCTGGTGCTGGTTCCGGTTTTCGCGCTGCTGATCGCCGCCATGCACTGGTGGCCGAAGGTCTATCTGTTCGAGCACCTGATCTTCTCGATCCATATTCACACGGTGTTCTTCGTCGCGCTCGCGCTTGTGACGCTGTTCGCGGCGATCTTGGGCGACACCGATTTTCTGTGGGCGATTTGGCTGATCCTCGCCGTCTATCTCTGGATGGCGATGAAGCGGGTCTATGGGCGCAGCTGGTGGCTGACGACGTTGAAGTTCCTGGCGCTGCTTGCGGTCTACTCGATCATCCTGACCGCGGGTCTGGGCACGATCTTCTTGATTGCGCTGTCCGAGGTTTGAGGCCGCACCTTACGCGTTCTTCATGCGGCGGACATGCTGGCGCAAGCTGAGCTTGCGCATAGTGTCCCTGCGCCGGACGACCACCCGGCGCTGAGTTCCTCAGCAACTCGAATGAGCCTCGTGCGCTGGCCTCGCGCATGGGAAAAATGGCCAACCGGCATGCGATCCCCCAACCGCATGCCGGTCTTTTTTTGTTGCGCTATTTCGTTTCTTCGTTGAGCCAGCGGTTGAAGAGGCCGGCGGCAATGCCGCCGATCAGAGGCGCGAGCCAGAAGAGCCAAAGCTGCTCCAACGCCCAGCCGCCGACGAAGATCGCAGGACCCGTGCTGCGCGCCGGGTTGACGGAGGTGTTGGTCACCGGAATGCTGATCAAATGGATGAGCGTCAGCGCGAGGCCGATGGCGATCGGGGCAAAGCCCGGCGAGGCTTTCTTTGCCGTCGCTCCCAAGATGATGAGCAGGAACATGAAGGTCAGCACGGCTTCGGCGATGAGGCCGGAGGCCAGATTGTAGCCGCCGGGCGAATGCGCGCCGTAGCCGTTCGATGCGAAACCCGCCGACGGGTCGAAGCTCATGGCGCTCGATGCGATCGCGTAGAGGACGCCGGCGCCGGAGATCGCGCCGAGAACTTGCGATGCCCAATAAGGCAGCACCTCGGTCAGCGGGAAACGGCCGCCCGCCCACAAGCCCGCGGTCACTGCCGGGTTGAAGTGGCCACCGGAGATAGGGCCGAACGCAAAGGCACCCGTCAGCACGGTCAGACCGAAGGCGAACGAAACGCCGAGCAGGCCTATCCCGACGTTGGGAAATCCGGCGGCGATGACGGCGCTGCCACAACCGCCGAGCACGAGCCAAAACGTTCCTACGAACTCCGCGGCCATTCTTCGTCCAATATCCATGGCGATTCCCCTCGGTTTTGCGCGCTTCGTGATTCGCGCCGCACGGGAAAGTGTCGGCGAAGACGCGGTGTCGGGGAAGACACAGCCGCCCACGGACGTGCATGGTAACCGGCGTGCAATGCAGCAAAATTTGCTATTCTGGGCCGAACGGGGACGCGGCCGCCTTCGATAAAGCTATGGCGGCCAAGGGGGCGGCAACGTTGGCTGGGTTTTGGATCATTCTCGCATCGTCGCTGGCTGCCGCGCCGCCGGGGCCGCAAGTCGCCGTGGCCGCGCCGCAAGCGAAAATGCAGAGCGGCGTGCCGAGCGCGACGGCGACGGATTCGCGGCTTGAGCGCGCGGCGAACGCGATCGACGACGGCCATTTCGACGATGCACTGAAACTTGTCGGCGAGGTTCACGGCGACGCGCGGCTTGCCGCGACCGACGCCGACTGGGCGTCCTATCTGAAGGCGCGCGCGCTGGTCGGGCTTGGCCGGGGGGACGATGCGGAGGCCACGGTGCGCGAACGCTATCGCGACAACGCCAACGGTTACACCTGGGCTTCGCTCGTCGCGATCTTGGCGACGAGCGGGCGCTATGAGCAGGCGGCGAGCGCCATTCTCGACTTGGAAGAAGAGCAGCTCATCTACGCCAACCGGCTGAGGCCGAGCGTCATCGAAAGCATCGTCGCGGCGCTTGGCGACGACAAGGCGGTGTTGCGCGACAAGCTGATCGTGCGCCTTGTCGAAGGGCGCTACACCGGGCCGTCATCGCAGCGCGTGCCGGACTTGCTCAGGCTTCGCTATGTCAATCTTTTGCTCAGACAACACCGGATCGAAGACGCGGCACACCAGACCGATACGCTCGAGTCGCCCGCGATCTTGAGCATGCTTCTCACCGACAAATCGTTCGAGCCGCTGTGGGCGCATCCGACATTGCGCGCGCTGCTGGCGCCGGGTGCGCTTGTCGCACGCGTCGAGCGCGGCGTGCAGGCGCGGCTCGAAGCCCAAGCGCTGACGTCGTCGGATTGGCTCGACATGATGCGTGCGCTGCGCGTCATCGGGCGGGCCGACGAAGCGGTGCGTCTTGGGCTTCATGCGCTGGCGCAGGCGCGGACGGAGAAGCGCGCCGCCGGACCGGCGCTGCGTCTTGAGATCGCGAGCGCCTATGCCGACATGGGTCAGGCGTGGGCGGCGCGACGTACGGCGCGCGAACTGTTGCGCGAGGAGGCGTCGGCGCCGGCGGCGCTACGCATCCAGATCGCCGAGATCCTGGAAATATCGGGCGACGACGAAGGCGCGCTGCTCTTGCTGGGGTCGCTGGGCGAGGCCGGACAGTCGCCTGCGGCACTGCGGGCGACGGTGTGCGCGGCGCACGATCTCGATCGGCCGGTCAAGCGCGACGAGGCGCTCGCCAAGCTCGCCGCGCTTGCGGAAACCGCGCCGGGTGAAGCGCTCGACGCTTTCGTTTGCGCGGGCGAGAAGGAGAAGGCGGCCGCGGTGCTGGCGGCGATGTTCAAACGGCCCGACATGCGCGCGACGGCGATTCTGGCGGCGCAGCTTTATGCCGATCCGTCGGTGCCCGCGACCGATCAGAGCGACATGCGCTATCGCATGAAGGCGCTGGTCGCGAGCGCGTCGGTGCAAGAGGCGATCAAGCCCTACGCGCGCACCATGGCGCTGCCCTTCATGATGGCCAACGCGCGCGCGAACTGATTTTTCCTTGAGCGCGATCTTGTCCGAAAACCGGTATCCACTTTTCGCGATCGCGCTCTAGGCGCCCATCCTCACAAAGCCCTTGGTCGACGCGACGCGCTTCAGCCACGCGACGACGGCGGGATATTTCTTCAGGTCGAAACCGCCTTCCTCCGCGCAGTGCGTGTAGCCGTAGAGCGCGATGTCGGCGAGGGAGTAGTTGCCGCCGGCGAACCAGTCGTTCGTGCGCAGATGGTCTTCCATCACGCCCAAGGCGGCGTCGCCCTTCGCGTGCCATTCGGGGATCAGGTGTTCCTTTTCGCGCAGTTTTTCCTTCGGCACGAAGACCATCCAGAAGCGCGCGACGGCGATGTAGGGCTCGTGGCTGTACTGCTCGAAGAACATCCACTGCAGCATTTGCGCGCGGGCGAATCGGTCCGCGGGGATGAGCGGGCTGCCTTCAGCCAGATACCACGTGATCGCGTTCGATTCTGGCAGGAAGCGTCCGTCGTCGAGTTCAAGCGTCGGCACGCGGCCGTTGGGATTCTTGGCGAGGAATTCCGGCTTGCGCGTCAGGCCGCCGGTGACGTCGATGTCGACCGTCTTCAGCGGGATACCGAGATGGGCGGCGGTGAGCACGACCTTGTAGCAATTCCCCGAGCGGGGATCCTGATAAAGCGTGGGCATGCGAAACCCTTTCTGTTTCGAGTGCAATGCTGGCGCATGGCCTTGACCGTCTTGCGCAAGATTTTCAGACTGCGGCGATGAGTGCATCAGATACTGCAAGTCTCGGTCGCGCCGACGCCCACGTGGCGCGCGCGGACGCGTTCGACGCGCAAGGTTTACACGAACAGGCGATCGCCGTGCTGCGGCGCGCGGCGAATGCCGGCCATGCGGCGGCTGCAAGCGCGCTCGCCGTCAGGCTCCTCGTCGGGCGGAATGCGCCGTTCGATCCGAAGGAGGGCCTCGCGCTCTTGACTTCGGCGGCGGAGCGGGGCGACGGCGAGGCCTTGGCGCAGATGGCGACGTTGAAAGCCGCCGGCGCTTGGATGCCGAAAAATTGGAACGAGGCGCTCGATTTGATTGAGAAAGCGGCCGAGCACGGAGCGGCGAGGGCGCGTGGGCAGTTGACTATTCTGGCGGGCGACCGGGCACTTGCGGCGCGCGCCAGGAGCGGCGAGGCCGGGTTGTGGCCGGGCTTGCGGGCCAGCGTCGATCTCAAAGCGTGGACGACGCCGCCCACGCGGCGGTCGTTGTGCGAAGCGCCGCGCATTCGCGCCGTCGAGAATTTCGTGCCGGCCGAAGTGTGTGCGTGGCTGATCGCGCGAGGCGAGGGCAAGTATCAACGCTCGATGATGTTCGACGGGCAGAAGTCGAACTTCCTGGCGTCGCGCACCTGCAGCGACTTCAAGTTCGACATCGTCGAGGCCGATCTCGTGCTGCAGGTTGTGCGCGAGCGCATGGCGGCGATCACCGCGTTGCCCGTCGCCGCGTTCGAGCCGCCGCAGATCTTCCACTATGCGCTGGGCCAAGAGATCAAGCCGCACTATGACGCGCTTAGGCTGGGCGAGCAGGGGTACGGCCAGGACGGCGCATACAAAGGCGACCGGGTCGCGACGTTCCTGCTCTACCTGAACGACGACTACGACGGGGGCGATCTCGAGTTCCCGAAAGTGGGCGTGCGCTACAAGGGCCGGACCGGCGACGGGATCTACTTCGCGCATGTGGATGCCGCGGGCGAGCCCGAGCGGCTGAGCCTTCATGCCGCACTGCCGGTGACGCGGAACGAGAAGTTCATCCTCTCGCAATGGATTCACGACCGGCCGTTCGTGGCGTCGGCGTAACCTCTGGTCCTCGCCGGAACGGCGCAATTTCGTTTGATTTTCGCCAGACAGGCGAAACCGCGTGTCGGCGTAGAGACTTGGGTCTATTGCTGCGTTATGATTGCACCTGCCGATTGTTTGGCGGGTGGGGGCGCAGATGGCCGACAGCAAGCTGCTCAAGGCAGTGAAGACGACGATCCACGATTATTCGACGCTCTCGCCGACCGCAATGATCGGTCGACTGCGCGACCCCGATTTGATCAAGAAGATGAAGAAGCTCGGCGTCAACGACGCGCAGATTCACAGGATCATTCTGATCCTGCAGGAGAACAAGCCGGACTCGAAGGCGTTCCTGGCGTATTTGAAATCGAAACTGGTTTAGCGGCTCGGCCGGACTTCGATTTTCCATCCGGCTTGGCTTCGACTTCGGTGCGCGCCGCGGCAACGTGCTCGCGCAGTTCGGCAATGCGCGGGTTCTGCGCAAAGACGGAGAGACTCGTGTCGAGCGCGGACAGAAAGCGCACGGCATTTTCGATCGCTTCGTTTCCGGCTTTCGACAAGTCGGGGTAGGTGGCCAGGCGGCGCTCGATCAGATCCGCGGCGGCGCGAAAATCGTCTTCATGGATGCTGGGCCTGCCGATGGCATGGCAGCATTCGCGCAGGAATTCTTGGGTCACGCGCAGCGCTTCCTGCCACTGGCTGCCTTTCAGCCAGGCGTTCGCGGCCTCGTCCAGCATGTGGAGATGCGTCATCGCGCTGCTCTGCGCGACAAGACCCGGATCCTTCGCCTTGCGCTCCAGGTTCTGCGCCGTGTTCGTCCAATTCGTACTTTGCCTACCGACGGTGCGTTCGAAGAGTTCCGCTTCCGCTTTGTCGTAGCGCTTCTTCAGCCGCAGATACTCGACGCCCAAGCTTACGATTGCGATGAACAGAAAGGCGCCCGCCGAAGCGGCCAGAACTTCGAACGGCGACGTTTGCGCAGCAAACTCTGTGATCGTGGCAATCAACTCGCCCACAAAACCCCCATCGACCCCAAGCTGCGTCCCAGTCCCCACCGGCGATCGCGTGCCCATAGTAAATTCGAGCCCGCACCAACGCTAGCGTGTGATTATCGCGTGTTGCGCGCATACCACGTGCCAAGTGGCGACGCTCACTACCGGTTTGAGTAGTCGAGTGGTTCAACTTTTGGGCTGGGGCCCCACCGATAAGTCTTATACGAAAGTGGTACCACTCTCGGATAAATTAACTATAATCTACTCCAATATTTCGTACACGCTATCCTGGCAATACGCGTTTCGATTCAATGGGTAACTCTGCCCTTTACTTTTATTACTTCGCCATGTTGATTGGCCGCCGCCTTACCGCCCGCGAAGAACATCGTGAACAAGCGGGTTGGCGCATTTCTCGACTTTCTTCATCCCCTGGGTAAATGGAGGCCTTCATGAATTGGAAAGTGGCCGGTATGGCCAGCACCGCGCTTGTTGCGGTGGCGCTTACGGGCGTCGCTGCATCGGCGGGCGCGAACAAGTTCACCGGCAATGTCAGCCTGGCCGTCGGTCAGTCGTTCGAAGACGACAGTCTCAGTCTTGGCCCGATCCAGGTGTTCGACGATTCGTTCACGTCGATCACCGGCGAGGCGAAGGTGAACGTCGCGTTCTCGAGCAACGTCAACCTTCAACTCGATTTCACGGGCGTGGGCAGCTTCATCGACAATCCGCTCATCTCGCTCGATCGCGACACCGGCTTCCAAGGCGACGCGCATCTCTACTACCGCACCGACAAATACGCGGTCGGCGTCTTCGCCGGCGCCGGCGTTTCGTCGGGCCCCGACCTTCTGTTCTTCGGTTCGCCGTCGGCCGAGTACTACTATGTCGGCGCCGAAGGCCAGTATTACTGGAACAACTTCACGTTCGGTCTTTCCGGCGGATACCTCGATTCGAGTTCCGACGACCTCAATTTCGGTCCGAGCCGCGACGATCTGTTCTTGAACAACGCGTGGTTCGTCGACGCGGAGGCGCGTTGGTACGCGTCGCCGAAGTTCGCACTGTCGGCGGACGTGGGTTACATCACGGGCGATGCGGCGTTCGGATTCCTCGATGTCGAAACCTGGCATTGGGGCGCCAAGGCCGAATACTGGCCCGAGGAGAAGGAGCCGTTGAGTTTGTGGGTCGCCTATGAAGGCCGGAACACGAATTTCGACGTCAACCCGTTCCCGGCCAGCGCCGACAAGGACGTTCACACGATCAAGATCGGCGTGACGTTCCACTTCGGCGTGGATGAGGGCAACTCGCAGGCGCAAGATCGCAACGGTCCGGCGTGGAACTCGATGGACTACGGCGCGATCGTCGTCGGCGGCTAAGCCGACCGTTCGCGGGACTTCTGAACGGGCGCCGGAAACGGCGCCCGTTTTGCTTTCATCAAGCCGCGAGGCGCGTTCGCACCTCGGGCTTTGCGACGATCTGGAACTCATCGCGATAGAGGATTTGACCGAGGTGCCGGGTCTTGAGCGCGGCCGTCGGATGGCCCGCTTCAGCGATGAGCCGCGCCAGATCTCGCGCCCGTGCGATGTGCTCGCGTGCCTCGGGTCTGAACCAACAAAGTCCGACGTAGATGCGGCGGCGCTTGGACACCACGGTGAAGCGTCGGGGAACCGGAAGATGCTCGGCAAACCAAGCGTAGTGCTCATTGATCGGCGCGCGCAGCCATTCCGGCAGGAACGGGTCGTCCTGCGGATGATAGCGCGCGCGGAATAGGCCAGTGGCCGGGCGCCGGCTTGGCGCCAAGATGACAAATCGCAAATACATCGCACGTGATCTCGTCATCCCGCGCGCTTGAGGTGCGCGGGTTCATGGAACGCAATAGGCTGAAGCGGGCCGCGTTTTCGCGGCCGTGGGCCCTGCTAGGCCGGGCGCGCCGGAGGCGGCGCGAAGGACATGCGCGTCATGGGTCGCCTCTTGGGGCTTGAACGAGGGCGGTGCGTATAGTCGCAAATCGATCGGCGCGCAAGAGTCCGGGCGGCCAGCGATCAAATGGCCGTGATGCGCCGCTACGCGCTGTCCGTCTCGCTAAGATCGCCTCGGGCGATGCTCGAAGCACAGCTGGGGTGGCCATGGTCGTGAAGCTCACCGTCAACGGGACACCCCACAATTTCGACGGCGATCTCGATATGCCGTTGCTGTGGTTCTTGCGCGAGGATCTGAAACTCAAGGGCGCGAAACCAGGCTGCCTGATTGCCCAATGCGGCGCGTGCACGGTGCACATCGACGGGCAGGCGCAGCGGTCGTGTTCGGTTCCGGTCGGCTCGCTCGAGAATGCGAAGGTCGAGACGATCGAGTCCCTGTCGACGGACGGAACGCACCCGGTACAGCGGGCCTGGATCGAGGAAGACGTCGCGCAGTGCGGCTATTGCCAGACCGGGCAGATCATGGCGGTCGTGGCGCTTCTCAAGGAGAAGCCCAGTCCCAGCGACGACGACATCGACGCGGCGCTGAGCAATATCTGCCGCTGCGGAACCTATTTCCGTATCCGCAAAGCCGTGCATCGCGCCGTGGCGCTCATGCAGGAGGCCCAGCGATGAGCGCGATGGAGCTGACGCGGCGGCGCCTCATTCAGTACGGCGCGACGGCGACGGGCGGTCTTGCGCTCGGCATATCGCTCGCCGGGTGCGAGGCGGAGAAGGCGCCGTTGGCGAAGGACGGCGGCAAGGTCGGACTCTACGTTCGCATCGAGCCCGACAACCGCGTGATCATCGGCGCGCCGTCCACCGAGATGGGGCAGGGGATCAACACCTCGCTGCCGATGATGATCGCGGAGGAACTCGACGTCGATTGGACGCAGGTCGCGATCGAGCAGATGCCGCTGATGATCAAGAAGCGCGAGGACGGCGAGGGTTATACCTGGGTCCATTTCCCGCAAGGTGCTGGCGGCAGCACGTCCGTGATGGACGGCTGGCCGTTGTTGCGCGAGGCGGGAGCGCGGGCGCGCCAGCTCATCGTCGCGGCGGCGGCGGCGCGGTGGAAGGTGCCGGTTGCGCAATGTGCCACGAATGCCGGCGTCATCTCGCACGCGAAGAGCGGGCGGACATTGACGTACGGCGAGGTCGCGGCGGATGCGGCGAAGCTGCCCGAGCCTAAGGACGCGCCGGCGCTGAAGACGCGGGCCGATTATCGCATCCTCGGCAAGCCGACGCGCAATGCGCAGGCACGGGCCATCGTGACGGGACGCGAGGTGTTCGGCGTCGACGCCGAGATTCCCGGCATGCTGCACGCTGTTGTTCTGCGGGCGCCGAAGTTCGACGCGCAGGTCGAAGCGGTCGACGACGCGGCGGCGCGCGCAGTCAAGGGCGTGAAGCATGTCGTGCGGCTCGACGGGCCGAAGGCGAACGAGCCTTACACGCGCATTGTGGCGTCGGGCGTTGCGGTCGTGGCGGACACGCTGTGGGCGGCGATAAAGGGGCGCGAGGCGCTGAAGGTCACGTGGTCGAAGAGCCCGTGGGAGAAGGAGTCCACCGAAGCGACGCGGGCGGAGATGGAGCGGCTGCTCAAGGGCCGCGGGCAGATCGTCAACAACGACGGCGATTTCGACAGTGCCATCAAGGCCGCGGCGCGCGTCGTCGAGCGCGTCTATGAGGAGCCGTACGTTTCGCATGCGACCATGGAACCGCAGAACTGCATCGCGCATGTGCGCGAGGACGGCGTCGACATCATCGCGCCGACGCAGTCGCCGGGGTATTCGAACCGGCTGACGAGTGCGATCACGGGCATCGACCGGGGCAAGATCAATCTGAAGCTGACGCGGCTCGGCGGCGGGTTCGGACGGCGGCTCGAGGCGGACTACGTCGCGGAAGCGGTGATGATCTCGAAAGAGATCAAGGAGCCGGTGCGCGTGTTCTGGACGCGCGAAGACGACATGGCGCACGACTTCTATCGCCCGAACGGGCGGCATCATATGATCATGGGCGTCGATGCGGCCGGCAAGGTTGTCGCGTGGAAACACCGGCTGGCGACGGCGGGCAAAAACGCGCGGCGCGAGGGCGTGAAGCCGGAGGAGATTTGGCAGGCCGACTTTTACGAGATCGGCTATCCGGCGAAGCTCGTGGCGAATTTTCAGCGCGAGTATTTCTTGGTTCAATCCGGTGCGCCGCGCAGGTCGTGGCGGGCGCCGGGACACACCGCCAACGCGTTCGCGATCCAGTCGTTCATGGACGAGGCGGCGCACGAATTGGGCCAAGATCCGCTCGCGTTCCAGCTCGCGCTGATCGGGGCGGAAGATCGCGATCTGCCGTTCCCGTCGGCGGAGGAAACGTTCAATCCGTCGCGCTTGGCCGGTGTGTTGAAACTCGCGGCGGAGAAGGCGGGTTGGGACTCACCGCTGTCGAAGGGGCGCGGGCGCGGGATCGCGGCGCATTTCACCTTCACGAGCTATTGCGCGCACGTGGTCGAGGTGACGGTCGGCGCGGACGGCAAGCTCAGGGTCGATCGCGTGGTAAGCGCGATCGATTGCGGGTTTGCGGTCAATCCGCTCGGCGTGCGGGCGCAGGTCGAAGGCGGCATCAACGATGCGCTGTCGGTGGCGTTGGGTCAGGAGATCACGATCAAGGACGGCGCCGTCGTCGAGCGCAATTTCGACACCTATCGCATGATGCGCATCGCCGACAGCGCGAAGACGATCGAGGTTCACATCGTCGACAGCCCGCGCGACCCCTCGGGCGTCGGCGAGCCGCCGGTGCCGCCGCTCGCGCCCGCGCTGTGCAACGCGATCTTCGCGGCGTCCGGCAAGCGCATCCGGCGCCTGCCGATCGCGGATCAGCTGAGGGTTTGAACTACCACGCCTCGCCGAACGGTCTGACGACGACGTCGAAGGCCCAGGTCGAGCGGTCCTGGTGGGCGATGCTCCAGGCGATGTCGGCGATGGCGCTCGGTTTCGCGAAGAAGTCGTCGGGCTTGCCGGCGAATTGCTGGCGCGTCCACGGCACGTCGATGACGGCGTCGACCGCGAGATAGGCGACGTGGATACCCTTGGGGCCGAGACTGCGCGCGAGCGATTCCGCCAGGACGCGCTGCGCCGCTTTGGTCGGCGCGAAGCCCGCGAAGTTGGCCTTGCCGCGATAGGCGGAAGTGTTGCCGGTTGCGATGATCGCACCTTCATGCGCGTCGATCATCGCGGGCGCGACAGCGCGGGCGAGATGGAGCAAGGCCATGACGTTGGTCTTGAAGTTGCGCTCGAGAACGGCGGGGTCGATCTGCTGGAAGTCGCCGAACGCGCCGCCGACGGCGTTGTGGATCAGGACATTCGCGGGGCCGAGGTCACGCGCGATCCGGGCGAGCGTCGCGTTGATTTGCGCGTCGTCGGCGACGTCGCAAGGGTAGGCGGTGGCGCCCGGCACCTCTGTGGCGAGATCGCGCAGCCGGTTCTCGGTTCGCGCGAGCATGGCGACTTTGTAGCCGCCCTTCGCGAAGCGGCGCACGAGCGCGCTGCCCGTGCCGGGGCCGACGCCGGTGACGATGCAGACGCGATCGGACATGGGGCCGCTCCTCGGCGTTGGGGCTGATCAGTTCGATGCTTTCACTCGGGCCAGATCGTGCGGCCGGCTTTGATCTCGCCCATGAACCAATCATGGAACCCGCGCGCGAGCAGCCATTCGACACGGTCGCCGCGCCAGAAGATTTTCGTGCGCTCGAGGTCGCCGCTCGTGACGATGGTTTTCATGAACTCGGCGGTGCGGCGCGCGTCGCTCAGGAACAGTTTGTCGCGCCGCATCGCGCCGAACCACGCGGCGAGGCGCGGATATTTCGCAGCGTCTAGCGTGAAGCCGAGTGGGCGCAGGGCCGCGAGATGCGGCCAGAGAGTAAACTCCGCGATCGTCAGATGGCCGAAGGGCAGGGGCGTCGGATAGTCGGCGAGCGTCGCTTCGATACGCGCGAAGATCGTGTCGAGATCGCGCTGGCCCGCTTCCTTCAGGCCCGGCAACGGCGGATCCTTGCGGTCGGCCCAAGTCCAGATGGAACAATCGAGCATGATCGCGTCGATGCGCGCGTCGGCGAGGCG
>JBGOVA010000106.1:0-16009 GCA_041477875.1 Micropepsaceae bacterium
CTGGCCGTTGAGCGCGGCCGAGGATGTCTGGGTGACGACGATCAGCGCGGTAACGAGGAAGGCAAGGCATTGCATGAGCTTTGACATGGTCGAAGCCTGTAAAAAGAGACTGTGGCAAAACGAAGATGGGAGCGCACCCTGGCGGGGCACCCGAACTCGGGTCAGAATAGCATGAAAGGGGGGCGCGGCCATTAAATGATTGAAAGGGCCGGGCGCCAACAACCGGGGGCGTGATGGACGACAAACTCACGAAGTTGCTGTTCGATCCGAACGGACCATGGGGCTGGGATGCGGGCTTTCTGCAGAATGCAATCGCGGAAGTCGGCGGATTCTTTTTGGGCGCGATCGTGTTCTCGATCTTCATCCCGATCGTGATCGACTGGCGGCAAGCGCGGAAGTGGCAGCCCGCGCGTCTAAATTTCGGTCAGGAGCTCTTGCTGCTTCACGTTGCATTCGGCGAGGCGGTGTTGCGTTACGCGCGCATGCCCGTGGGCGCGGCGCGCATGCGCGCGGCGGACCTCGTCGACAACGCTTTCCGCGCGTTTCCCGCGCTGACGGGCCTCTTCGGCTATGCGCTGACCGCCGACATCTCGCGCGAGGTCAACGACTACATGCGCGTGCTGCGGTCGGTGCGCGATTGGGTCTACGAAGCGGCACATCCGGACGACCTCGGCTTTGCCGTCGTCGAACGGCGCGTGAAGCGCACGCGCGATATGTTCGAGGAGGCCAACAAGGAATTCAAAGACGTGCTCGACGAACTTGGCGTCAACGGGTTCGACGAAGTGCGCTGGAGTCGCGAGATGGTGGACGAGCTTGCGGCGGCTTTCGACGCGTCGCACGCAAAGGCGCGTTAGTCGTTACGTCCCGAGTGATCGCCGACCAGGACTTCGCGTTTGCCGGAGTGGTTGGGGGCGGAGATGACGCCTTCTTCTTCCATCTTCTCGATGATGCGGGCGGCGCGGTTGTAGCCGATTTGCAGGCGGCGCTGGACGTAGGAGGTCGAGACCTTGCGGTCGCGCGCGACGATGGCGACGGCTTGGTCGTAGAGGTCGTCGCCGGAACCCTCGCCTTCGCCGTCCAGCAGCGAGGCGGGATCGGGTTCGTCGGGCTCTTCGGTGATGGCGTCGAGGTAGGACGGTTCGCCCTGGGCTTTCAGGAATTTCACCACGGCTTCGACTTCCTCGTCGGCGACGAAGGGGCCGTGGACGCGGCGGATGCGCCCG
This sequence comes from Micropepsaceae bacterium, assembly GCA_041477875.1. Classification (GTDB taxonomy): domain Bacteria; phylum Pseudomonadota; class Alphaproteobacteria; order Micropepsales; family Micropepsaceae; genus SZUA-430. The sequence goes on from JBGOVA010000106.1 coordinate 1,224, forward strand.
CCGCCTTCCATGAAGAGCATGTCGCCTTGGCCGAGGAGTTGTTCGGCGCCCTGCTCGCCGAGAATCGTACGGCTGTCGATCTTCGAGGTGACCTGGAACGAGATTCGGGTCGGGAAGTTCGCCTTGATCGTGCCGGTGATGACGTCGACCGAGGGGCGCTGGGTCGCGGTGATGATGTGGATGCCGGCGGCACGTGCCATTTGAGCCAGGCGCTGGACGGCGGCCTCGATGTCCTTGCCGGCGACCATCATCAGGTCGGCCATTTCGTCGACGATGACGACGATGTAGGGCATGTGATCGAGGGGGAGCGTTTCTTCCTCGTAGACCGGTTCGCCCGATTGGCCGTCGAAGCCGGTCTGCACGGTGCGCTTCAGCGTTTCGCCTTTGGTCCGCGCGCGGGCGATGCGCTCGTTGTAACCCAGGATGTTGCGCACGCCGACCTTCGACATGCGGCGATAGCGGTCTTCCATCTCGCGCACGGTCCATTTGAGCGCGACGATCGCCTTCTTCGGATCGGTGACGACGGGCGAGAGCAGATGCGGGATGCCGTCATAGTTGGAGAGTTCCAGCATCTTCGGATCGATCATGATCAATTTGCACTGCCAGGGCGGCAGGCGATAAAGCAGCGACAAGATCATCGTGTTGATCGCGACCGACTTGCCCGAGCCCGTGGTGCCCGCGATCAACAGATGCGGCATGCGCGTCAGGTCGGCGATGACGGGGTCGCCGCCGATGTTCTTGCCGAGGGCCAAAATAAGCTGGGCGTGCGTGCTTTCGTATTCGTTGGTCGACAACAGGTCGCGCAGGAGAACTTTTTCGCGGCGCTGGTTGGGGAGTTCGATGCCGATGACGTTGCGGCCGGGTACGGCGGCGACGCGGGCGGAGACGGCGCTCATCGAGCGGGCGATGTCGTCGGAGAGCGAGATCACGCGGCTTGAACGGATGCCGGCGGCGGGCTCGAGTTCGTAAAGCGTGACGACGGGGCCGGGGCGGACTTGCGTGATCTGGCCGCGCACGCCGAAATCGGCCAGCACGTTTTCCAGCATGCGAGCGTTTTGTTCGAGAGCCTCGTCGGATTCGCGCGAGACGGCCTGGCTGGTTTTCGTCTTCTCGAGCAGAGTCAGCGGCGGGAGCTGGTACTCGGACGGTTCTTCCAGGCGCAGGCCAGGCTGCGATTCACGGGCCTCGCGCTTGCCGGGTTTTTTGATCTCGGGGCGTTTCACGCGCGGCTGGAAGAGCGGCAGCGGTTCGTCGCTGTGTTCGTCGGCGGTGACCGTGAGGTCGTCATCGATGACGCGCGGCTCGCGGCGCTCGATGCGCGTTCTACGGCGGAACGGCGAGGCGAGTGCACGGCCGAAGGCGGACGTCATGCGGCCCAATCCTGCGCCGATCGCATCCCACGGCAGGACCGGCAGCGTAAGTTTCAGCGGGTTGAAGCCCAACGCGAGGATGTAGAGCATCAGACCGACGACGCCAGCGGTGACGCCGCCGACGGCTCTCGGTGTCGGCACGCCGAAAGAGTCGAGTGTGCGCGCGAAGGCTGCGAGCGCGACATCCCCGAAAGCGCCGCCGAGGCCTGCGTGCGTGTCGGAGTTGAGGAGCGAAGGGAAAAGCGACAGGAACATCGCGATCAGGATCGCGCAGACGAACCATGCGAGCGTGCGTGTGACGAGGCGCACGCCGACGCGGCCGTCGACGAGCCAGATGCCCCACGCCAGCGGCGGCAGCGCGCTGATCCACGCGAAGAGGCCGAGCGACTGCCACAGCGTGTCGGCGATGTTCGCGCCCCAGGGGCCGAGTGCGTTCTGCGCGACGGCGCCGGTCGCGTTGTTCCAGCTGGGGTCGCTGGGCGCGTAAGTCACGACGGCGGTCGCGGTGCCGATCGCGGCGGCGATCAACGCAAGACCGATGAGACGCGCGAACAAGCGCCTCAGCGCGGTCGCGACGGTGCTGCGCCAGCCCGTCCACTCTTCCGGCAGAAGGGGCACGCGTTCGGTCGAGCCGAAGACGCCGAAGGCCGATTGCATTTCGCTCATCGAAGACCTTGTTGTTTCGCGTGCGAACAAGCGGCCGCGTACGCCGCGGTCACAGGATTCGGGCGACCCTATCCAGTGCCTCAGACGTGCTTGCGAAGTCGTTAACTAAAGCCACGCGAATGAAGGGTTTTCCTGGATTTCCTTCCGCCGTGTCGCGGGCGAGGTAGAAGCCCGGCAAAACCCTAACGCCGCCTTCACGCCAGAGCTTCGTCGCGGCCTCGACGCCGTCGCCGACATCGAGCCAGAGGAAGAAGCTCCCGTCGGGCATACGGAAACCGAAGCGGTTGCCCAAACGGTTCTTCGCAAGTTCGAATTTGGCGGTGTAGAGCGCGCGGTTTTCTTCGACATGGGCTTCGTCGCTCCAGGCGGCCGTCGAGACGGCGGCGATGGGCAATGGAAGCTGCGGGCCGACGACATTGCGGAATTCGCGAAAGCGCGCCATCAGGCTCGCGTCGCCCACGACGAAACCCGAACGCATGCCGGGCAAGTTCGAACGCTTCGACAGCGAGTGGAACGCGAGCAGGCGCGCGAAGTCCTTGTTCGAGCCATGGCGCACGGCGAGCGCGCCGGTCGGCGGTGTGTCCGTGTAGATTTCCGAGTAGCACTCGTCGGCGAGAACGGTGAAATCGAATTCGTCGGCGAGTTCGAAGAGGCGCTGCCACGTGTCTTCGCCGGCCGCGGCGCCTTCGGGGTTCGAGGGCGAGCACATGTAGACGGCGGCTGTGCGCGCGAGGGTGTCGCGCGGCAGCGATGCGAAGTCCGGCAGAAAATTCGTCGCACGCGTGGCGTTGACGTAGATCGGTTCGGCGCCCGCCGACAATGCCGCCGCGGCGTAGCATTGGTAGAATGGGTTGGGGATCAGGACGACGGGTTTCTGTCCGCGTTTTTCTTCCGGCACCGTGACGAAAGCGACGCTGAACAAACCCTCGCGCGTTCCGACCAGCGGCAGGATGTGGCGGTCCGGATCGACGGCGCCGCGCAGGTCGTAGCGGCGGCCCAACCATGCGGCGATCGCCTTGCGCAGATGTTCGGGGCCGACGATCGGCGGATAGCGGCCGAACTCGGCGGTGTGCTTCGCCAGAATTTCGCCGACGAACGAAGGCACGGCGTGTTGGGGCTCGCCAATGTGCATGTGGATCGGCGTGGCGCCGGGCGCGACACCGTCGAGAAGCTTGTTGAGCCGGGTGAACGGCGAGATGGGCAAGGCATCGAAACGGGACATGGGCTGCGAGTATAGTCAGGCGCGCACAAATGCGAAGGGCGCCCCGGCTCGGCCGGAGCGCCCCCTCATTTGGACCCTCGAGAGATGCGATCCTAGTGAAGCGGCCTAGTGAAGGGTTTCGCCGTGTTGCGTCAGGTCGAGACCTTCGACTTCTTCTTCCTTCGTGACGCGCAGGCCGATCGTGTATTTCACCGCCATCAGAATCACGAAGGTGGCGACGGCGCAGTAGAGGCCGGTTGCGGCAATGCCCTCGAGCTGGATCAGGACTTGACCGGGGTTGCCGTCGATCAAGCCGTGACCCAGGCTGTTGACGTTCGACAGCGCGAAGACGCCGGTCAAAAGTGCGCCCGTCGCACCGCCGATGCCGTGCACGCCGAAGGCGTCAAGCGAGTCGTCGTAGCCGACGGCGTGCTTCAGCCAGACCGAGGCTATGTAGCAGACGGCGCCGGCGATCAGGCCGATGTAGAGGCCACCCGACGGGTCGACGAAGCCGGCCGCGGGCGTGATCGCCACGAGACCCGCGACGGCGCCCGACAGCATGCCGAGCACGCTCGGCTTTTTCTGGAAGACCCATTCGACGACCATCCATGAGAGCGCCGCGGCCGCTGTCGCGATTTGCGTGTTCGCCATCGCGATGCCGGCGAGCGCGTTCGCCGCGACGGCCGAGCCTGCGTTGAAGCCGAACCAGCCGACCCACAACAGCGAGGCGCCGATCAGCGCGTAGAGCAGGTTGTGGGGCGCCATGTTTTCCGTGCCGTAGCCGACGCGCTTGCCGAGGACGAGCGCGCAGACGAGGCCGGCGATACCGGCGTTCAAGTGCACGACCGTGCCGCCGGCGAAGTCGAGGACGCCCAGGGTCCCCAAGAAGCCGCCGCCCCAGACCCAATGCGCGATCGGCGCATAAACCAGAAGCAGCCAAAGCCCCATGAACGCGATCAACGCGGAGAACTTCATGCGGTCGGCGAAGGCGCCGCAAATCAATGCGGGCGTGATGATCGCGAAGGTCATCTGGAATGTCATGAACACCGATTCGGGGATCGACGCGGCGAGCGAGTGCGCCACGTCCATGCCCATGCCGACGAGCATGAAGCGGTCGAAGCCGCCGATGTAGGCCTGGTCGGCGCCGCCGTTGGTGAACGCCAGCGAATAGCCCAGAATCGCCCAGAGCACCGTGACGAGCGCCGTGATCGCGAAGCTCTGCGCGGCGGTCGCCAGGATGTTCTTCTTGCGCACCATGCCCGCGTAGAAGAGGGCAAGGCCCGGGATCGTCATCAACAGCACGAGGGCCGTCGAGGTGAGCATCCACGCCGTGTCGCCGCTGTTGAGGGCGAGCGCCACAGCGTGTGCCGGAAGCGCGAGCGCCGGCGCCGCTGCCGCCGCGGCTGTGGGTGCGAGCGGCGCCGCCTGGGGCGCCGCGTCGGCGAGTGCCATCGCCGGGATCAGTGCGCTCATCAGGCCCAGGCCGAGCGCGCGTAGCGCGCGGCGGCCGGTCGTTATCGTCTGTCTACGGAACATCAAGCTCCCCATTTTCCGGTTGTTTTGCGTTTCGAGAATCATTGGTTCGCGCTGCATCACGTTATCGCGTCGCATCATCTTGCCGTGCCGCATCACAGGGCCTCGGCGTCGGTTTCGCCAGTGCGGATGCGCACGACGTGTTCGAGGGGCACGACGAAGATCTTGCCGTCGCCGATCTGGCCGGACTTCGCCTTCGTGGTGATCGCCTGGATGACTGCGTCGACCATTTCTGAGCGCACGGCGACTTCGATCTTGATCTTGGGGACGAAGCTCACGGCGTATTCGGCGCCGCGATAGATTTCGCGGTGGCCCTTCTGGCGGCCGAAGCCTTTGACCTCGGTGACGGTCAGGCCCTGAACGCCCAGACCCGTCAGGGCCTCGCGCACTTCGTCGAGCTTGAACGGTTTGATGATGGCGGTGATGAATTTCATGAGACCCATCCCTTCGCGGCTTGTTGCGGTTTCGAACGGGTCACCACTCCAAGAACCGTGCCAGGTCGGCACTCAGCCTCTAACGCGTTGATTCCTCTGCGCTATTTCTTGCGATCTATAGGCGGCGCATGATTCGTGCGCGGCCTCGTGCACAAGGATTGTGCAATCTCGCCGCGATGCACAATCCGCGCGCATTGTGCGGCACGCGCGCGGCTGGACAGCCCGATCCTGCCTCACCACTGTCGCCCGCATGCAGAGCAAGTTCGAAGTCGCGATCGCGGGCGGCGGGATGGTGGGGCTGACGCTGGGGCTCGCCCTCGCGAAGGCCGGCGTCGAGACGGTGGTCGTCGACGGGCTCGATCCGGCGCTCGTGCTCGACGCGAAATTCGACGGGCGCGTCAGTTCGTTTGCCTCCGCGTCGTGCCGGATGCTGGAGGCGCTCGGGCTGTGGCCGCATCTCAAAGACTTGGCGCAGCCGATCTTCGACATCGTTGTCGGCGACGGTTCGGTCAAAGACGGGGCGTCGGCGGCGCTGCTCCACTTCGACCATCGCGAGATCGGCGATCAGCCGCTCGGCCACATGATCGAGAATCGGCATTTTCGCATGGCGCTGCAGCGCGAGATCGCGCACGTGCCGGCGCTGACGTTGATCGCGCCGCAGCGCGTGACGGGTGCGAAGCTCGCGCGCAATTGCATGGAAGTCGTGCTCGGCGACGGGCGGCGGCTCGAAGCGACGCTGTGCGTCGCGGCCGACGGGCGCGAGTCGCCGCTGCGCGATGCGATGGGCATCAAGACGATCGGCTGGTCCTACGCGCAGACGGGTATCGTCGCCACGATCGCGCATGAACGCCCGCACGAAGGCGTCGCGCAGGAACTGTTCTTGGCCTCGGGGCCGTTCGCCATTCTGCCGATGACGGGCAACCGCTCGTCGATCGTGTGGACGGAACGCAGCGAGCAAGCGCCCGCTTACGTGAAGCTCGGCGACGAGGCATTCTTGGCCGAGGTGGCTCAGCGTTTCGGCGACCAATGGGGCGCGCTCAAGCTCGAGGGGCCGCGCTGGTCTTATCCACTGTCGATGCAGCTGGCACTTTCCTACATCGCGCCGCGCTTCGCGCTCGCGGGCGATGCGGCGCACAGCATCCATCCGATCGCGGGGCAGGGGCTCAATCTGGGCTTGCGCGATGCGGCGGCGCTTGCGGAGGTGGTGATCGAGGCCAAGCGCATCGGCCTCGACATCGGGTCGGAAGCGGTGCTCGAGCGCTATCAGTCTTGGCGGCGCTTCGACAACGCGCTCTTCACCGCGTCGATGGATGCGCTGAACCGCCTGTTCTCCAACAGTTTTGCCCCGCTCGCACTGGCGCGGCGGTTCGGGCTCGACGTCGTCGATGCCATCGCGCCGCTGAAACGGTTCTTCATGCGCCAAGCGGGCGGCGAAGGCGCCGAGCTGCCGCGATTGATGCGGGGCGAGGCGCTCTGAGGCAACGCGCAACCGATGCGGGAGTCCGGAGCTGAGTTCGCGCAAAGTCCGCTGATTCGAATTTAGACGTAATCCGATCCATCACGCCATCACATCGGCGGAATACCGCCATTTCTGCCATCACGCTGCCATCACATGTGATGTCACGGAGCGTGGGCTCTCGCGCGTCCGGCGATTGAAGCGAACACGCGCAGCCGCCAACGGCCCGTGCGGTTCAGCCGCGAGGCACCTGGCAATCACCCGACAATGTCAAATCGCAGCCCGCGCGCACGCTTTCAGCGCGAAACACAGGGAGGAACAAATATAGAACATTCGCGCGGATTGAGCAAGAGTTGGTGTCAATAATATTTGACATTGTGTCTGCTATTTCTTACATGACGTCCGACGACAAAGATCGGACCGGTCCCCATGTCTTTTCGCGAAACGAGCGCGTGGATTTCGCTCGCCTCTCTCATTTTGGTGTTCGGGTTCTATTTCTATGAGGTCGGCGTGGCGCTGCGCGCGGCGCAGCCCGATCCCGGCGACTTCCTCGGCCAGTATATCGGCTCGGTCGTTCTGGTCGTCATCGTGCAGGTCGTGCTCAGCATCATCGCGGCGATTGTGCTGCGCAAATCGCAGGACGTCCGGGCCGCGCGCGACGAGCGCGAACGGCTGATCGAGCTCAAATCGAACCGCTTTGCCTTCTACATCCTGCAGATCGGCATCGTGCTCACCGTCATCGCGATCGACGTCGGCGTCGAGCCGTTCGTCATCGGAAATTGTCTCGTGCTCACGCCGGTGGTGGGCGAGATCGTCAGGTTCGGCGGGCAGATCGTCTACTACCGCCTGGGCCTCTAGGCGGTGATCAAGAACGAGATCCGGCGTTTGCGCTTCGAGCACCACGAGATGACGCAGCAAGACTTGGCCGACCGCATCGGCGTCACGCGCCAGACCGTGAACGCAATCGAGCAGGCGAAGTACTCGCCGTCGCTCGAGGTCGCGTTCCGCATCGCGGCGGTGTTCGGTTTGCCGTTGGAGCGCGTGTTTCAGTACGAAGCGAAACCGGCGCGCAAATAGTCAGGGCCGGAAGCGGCCAGACGCGCGCTCGTTCGCGGGCTAGGGTCCAGCCTCAATCAGAACATGCCAATTGAGGGCGCGGCGAGCGACGGCAGTCGATAACAAGTCGGCCGTTGAGCCACCAAGGAGCGAACGGCAATTTCTGGCCCATTCCTGCCGGTCAGGCTGCGGCACGAGCCCGGCGCAGCCCGGGCGGCGAGTCCAGCAGTTGCGGCAATTGACATCGGCGTGGTCGCCGCTCAATTCGGCTTGGCGTCTTCGGCTGCCAACGCCTCGAACCGGGGGTCGCCGCGCAGCTTGTCGAAGATGGGATCGAGGCGCAGCATGGCGGGCGTATAGTAACCGCTCGGCATTTTCTGCAGCCGTTCGAGCGCCGGGATCGCGGAATCCCGGTCGCCGAAATAGGCAAGGATGCGCATCTGCGTGTCTTCGTAGCGGGATCCGGTGGACGTCGAAAGGCCGATGGCCTTCTGCACGTATGTCAGCGCTTTCTTGCGATCGCCGAGATAGCAATAGGTCCATGCGAGAGCGTTGAGTACGCTCCCGTTCTTCGGTTGGCGCAGGAATTCCGCCGCCAAGAGCGTGCGGGCCTGTTCCAGGTCGGCGGCCGCGCCCTTGGCGTCGCCCGCCAGAGCGCGAAGGTGGCCGAGTTCCAACCTCAGATTCCCCGTCGTCAGATCGTCGGGCTTTTGCGCGAGCAGCGCCTCCAACACGCCGATGGCCTCGCCGTATTTCCGTTCAAGGACGGCTTGAGAAACGATGCGTCTGTAGACGAAAGATTCGGGCCGCGTTCGCAACGGCTTGAGCAACACGCCCGCCTCGTCGAGCCGCCCCAGGCTTTGCAGGATGCGGACCTTTTCCGCGATGAACCTGGCATCTTGCGGCCAGCGCGCGAGGGCATTGTCGACAGCCTCCAACGCGGCGCTAAGATCGCGGGTCGCGACAAGAACGCCGAGCAAGCTGGACCGCAAATCGGCGCGCAACGGGTCGCGAGCAACGGCCTGCTCGTAGAACGACCTGCTTTCCTCCCACCGACCCTGACGCCGGGCGATGGACCCCAATGCAAGAAAAGTCTCGATTTCGTTGGGCCACGTCGCGTGCACTTTCTCGAATTGCTGCTGAGCGCGGGCGTAGTCCTTTTCGACGTAATAGGTATAGAACCCTTGCGCGAGCTGCACTTCCGGCAAGTCGGGCTGCAAGCGGATCGCATTTTCCAAAGCCGTGCGCGCGATCGCAAGCTGGGCTTCGGTTGCTTCCCGCCGGCTGTAGGCTTGCGCCGCGAGTCTCGCCGAGTATGCCCACGCGAGAGCGAATTGCGGATCGAGGTCGACGGCTTGCTTGAAGAAAGCGGTCGCGTTCGCCGTGCCGCCGCGCTGGTGGACAAGCGCCACACCGCGCAGATAGGCATCGTATGCGGCGGGCACCGCGGTCGACCGCAGGGCGATCGACTTCTTTTCTTCCGTCGTCACTGTTGCGCTCAACGCGGCGGCGATGGCGACGGCGATTTCGCTCTGGACGCTGAAGATGTTGTCGAGCTTGCGGTCGTAGATCTCGGCCCACAGATGCCCGTCGGTCGAGGCCTTGATCAGCTGGACGTTGACGCGCACCGCGTCGCCCTCGCGCTGTACGCTGCCTTCCAGAACGTTGGCGACGCCGAGCTGCCGGGCGAGCTCGCGCAAATTGCCGGGCCGGCTCGCCAGATCCGCCGTCGATGTGCGCGAAATGACCTTGAGCGAACCGATCTTCGCCAGCCGCGTCAGGATTTCGTCCTGGATGCCCACGGCGAAGAACGCGGCGTCTTTCTGCGAGCTCAGATTCTCGAACGGCAGCACCGCGACCGAGGCGAGCGGCGCGTCGCCCTCCGGCACAAGCTGCGGCAACATCAGCGTCGCGACGACGGCAGCCGCCGCAATCGCAACCGCGCCGCCGGCCAACGCCGTTCGCGGTGAAAGACGCGAGGTCGCCTTCGCCCAAAGATATGCCAACCGTGCGCGCAGGTCCCGGCGCGGCGGCGCATCGGCCAAGAACGTGAAGACCTCGATCGTCTCGGACATCTTGGCGAGTTTGATGATGCCTTTCGAGTGCAGAGCTTGCGCCAGCGGCCCGTGCATCATGCGCTTGACGTCGGCCGATATCAGAAGCGTTCCCGGCGCCGCCTGCGCCATCAAACGCGCGGCGACGTTGACGCCGTGGCCGAGCAGATCGCCGTTCGGCTGCACCGCGACATCGCCCAGATGCACGCCGACGCGCACCTTGGGCTCGCAAGTCTCCGCGAGTTCGAACGCGGCTTCGACCGCGAGCAGGCTCGAGGCGAACTCCAACATGAATCCGTCGCCGGCGGTGTTGAACACGCGGCCGCCGTGACGAGAGGCGATTCCTTCGATCACCTTGTGCAGCGCGGCGATTTCCGTCGTGGTCTTGGCCTCGTCGGCCTCGGTGCGCGCCGAATAGCCGGCAACGTCGAGCGCGACGATGGTGGCGAGTTTGCGGGTGGCGTCAGCCATGAAGGCTTTCGACTGAACGTGCGGATTCAATTGATGCTACGCGGGGGCGCCCGATAATGCCAATCAGCGCGACACCGGCGGCTGAACGCATCCCAAGCCGGCTCGTTTGGCCGGCCTCCAGCCCACCTGCGCCCCAACTCGCACCGGAGGATGACATTCAGTCAGGCTCGGAACAGTACGACTGATCGAGATCGGCGGGGTTCGGCCGCTTGCGCCAAAACGCGCTTGGCCTAATCTCGCTCGGCGGGAATCGGGGAGCGGGCAATGACGGTGACAACTGCAGACTCTGCGCTGGGTGCGCACGCGGCACGCCGGCCGCGTTTCTATTTCTGGATGGCGGTCGCGATGACGGGCGCTGCACTCGTCGGGTTCGCGCCGACCTTTTGGATCCCGCTGGCGCAAGGCGTACCTGAACGCATCGCGCCGATCGCCATCCACGCCCTGTTCTTCTACGCATGGATGTTGCTTTTGGTCTATCAGACCTGGCTGGCCGCCTCGGGCTACGTCGCGCGCCACCGCGACATCGGTCTTATCGGCGTGTCGCTCGCGACCGCGATGACGATCTTCGGCGTCATTGTTGCGATCAATGCCGCCGAGCGGGCGAACGCCGCAGGCCATGCGGATGGCGGTGAGGCCTTCATGATCGTGCCGATGGCCGCGGTGTTCTCTTTCGCGGTGTTGGTGATCGCGGCGATAGCCAACGTGCATCGCTCCGAATGGCACAAGCGCCTCATGGTTGTGGCAACGGCCGTCATCCTCGACGCGGCGATCGCCCGCCTCTACATCGCCTACATCGTCATGGGCGGCGACGTGCCGCCCTTCGAGGGGACGGTGGGGCTCGCCGGATTGCCCGGCCCGCCGCCACCGGTTGCCGCGGTGTTGCCGCCGACGCTTGCCGGCGACCTCTTCATTGTCGCGGGCATGGTCTACGACTGGCGCGCGCGCGGCGGCGTGCACCCGGCTTATTTGTGGGCGGGTGGGTTCGCGCTTGCGGTGCAACTCCTGAAGATACCGTTCAGCGACACCGCCCTGTGGCACGGCATCGCGCGGTGGCTGGTATCGCTCGCCGGTTAGACAAGTTCGCCGATCTGGGACGTCGGTAGTGTCCGATATCGGGGAGTTTCAGACGCTCGCTGCGCACCGCGCAAATGTCCGACATTCCCCGCGTGTTTGAACTGGAGTTCAAAGTGGCAGTGAGGGCGTGGAGCAAATCTGGCACGCCTTGCGCTGCGTTAAATGAAAAGCGGGTCGGTGAGTGCAGGCGGACCGTCCGCAGGAGGTTCGGGCAGCGAACATTGCATGACAAACGAGTCGACATAGGCTGCTTGCGCGATCAGCTGGTCGGCTTCGCGGGCGCCTTCGTTCGTGTAGAGTACGAGATGCGTGGCGCCTGCCGCGGAGCAACGCGCGCGCCAAGCGGCGAGCAGGCGCGACAGTCGTTCGAGCCCTTCCGCGCCGTCGAAGCCGTAGTCGAGAACCGTGGCGAGCCGGCGTTTCGACGTCACGCCGCGACACCGACCAAGCGGCCGACATATCGATCTCGCCGGAGATCAATCGGCCGCCAGGCCTTAGCACCCGCAGGATCTCAACCAACTTCCGGCGATTTTCCCTTGATGCACATCAAACTATGGCCGCGTTCCGATGCATTTCCGACCCAATTCTTTGATGTACCGCAATGCCGGATTAGCCGACCCGTGAGAGGCAAGTCCCGCGCCCTGCTGCACCGCCTGTCGATTTCGGACTAGGTTTGGACAGTGGGCCGATCTTGCCATTCGCCGCTGGTGCGTTGGATGGCCGCCAATCACGAATTCAAGGGAGTGACTTGCTCATGAATCTCACCGGAAAACTGATTTCGCTTCTCGGCGCATCGTGCCTCGTTGCGGTTGCATCCGCCGCGCCGGCGAGCGCCGACGAGAAGCCCTGTTGCTACAACAACGGCCAATATTTCAACTCGACGCCTACGACCTGCAACCGCTACGGCGGGAGGGTCATCCCACAGGAATACTGCGACCGAAACTACAATGGCTACAACGAACGCTATAGCCAACCAGACCCCGGCGCCTTTTTCGCGATCATACTCGGCCATGCGCTGCTGGGTTACGCCGACGGCTACTACGACCGTGATCGTCGCTGGCACGGCTGGCGCAATGACAACGAGCGGGACTGGTTCCGTCAGAGCCACCGCGACGCGTACTTCGACATGCGCCACGACCGGGATCGCGACCGCAATCGCCGCGATTGGCGCAACGGCCGTCGCCAAGACTGGCGCCGCGACGGCGGTCGCAACTGATATTGTGTTTCGTCAAAACCCCGGTCGCCGAAAGGCCGCTGGGGCCAGACTTCTCGTCTTGGTCGCGATGGGCAAATCGGGCTGCGCTTTTATTCCCGCCTCGCCGCCAAGCCGGCTTTGCCCAACGTCGCGAATGACCGCAATCGGCGAGTTTAGGCCGCACCGCCGTAGCGAGCGCGAACGACACCTCTTGATCGACTAAGTCATTCGGCAAAATCGACGCCTCAGGCGGGCGCTGCTGACCAGCCACATCGCAGCAGGGAGGCGCACGCTCGCGCCGTCCAGATGCGCGGACGGCGTCTCTCGTATGGATGCGACAGCGGCTGCGACGACATCCGCCGGCTGGCCGCGCAACCAGTTATTGACGGCGCCAATTTGGGTCGACTGAACCACAGCCTCGTCCAGTTCGCGGCCGGCGGCGATGTCCAGATCGAGGTCGAGCTTGTCGAGGCGCGGCAGCGCCCAGCCGGCCGCGGTCAGTATCCGGGAGACACGCCGCGGATCGGCGAAGGCGAACATTCCAGGGGCCTCTGGGTCTCTGGGTCCGCTTTTGGCCGCGGGGGGCACGTGGGGGGAGACCGCGTGCATTGGCGCGCCTATCCACGGGACCTTACCTACTCGTCGCAACTGTTACGATGGCGCTATCCGACTATGCAGTGGCGTGGCCGAGGGCGGAGATGTTGGCGTTCTAGCCGAGCTAGGACAGAGTGTCGATCTCCGCTCGGAATATTAGAATAGTCCGTTCGACCGACCTTCATGAGGTCACTGCCCTGGGTCCAGCAGAGCCAAGCCGACCGGCCGCAATCGGCGAGTTCGCGCCGCACATTGGGACATGCGTTGTACGGCGGGATTAGGTCAACCCGGCCAGATGGTAGTGTCGCTGTTTGCGAATTAATGACGGTAGCCAGTCGTGACGACTATGGGAACTTCCGCAGTGCAGCATCTTTATGTTTCTGATTCAGATCAATGACGCGACGATTCACCTGCGCGCATTAAGGAAATGGTCACACGACTCAGCGCGAAGACTGCCGGTGCGCGCTTGAAACTTGTCAAAGGACGAACGGAGCACTTTTGGAGCGGCGCCGCTGACCGGCAGGATTGTTAGCGATAGGTGTGACTTGAGGAGGCTGAAATGAGCGCACCATTCTTTCGCCAGGTGGAACGACAGGCGCGACGCATGGGAGACATGATCGATAGGCTTGACGTCGATACGCTCGAGCTCGCATGCCTGCGCCAAGGCGATGCCTATGTCGAAGCTCGAACGACCTGCTTCGATTGCGCGAATACGGCGTCATGTTTGCAATGGCTTGAGGCTTCGCCCGCCGACGCAGCGCGACCCACATTCTGTCCCAACCTTGCACTTCTTGAGAGCTGCAAGCGGGTTTGAAAGTCCGAGTTCGCGAGACCGCGTGACGATCTCATGCTATATTTTGGGACGCCACGGCACGGCGAGGATCGGCGAGCGTCGCGAGTTGTCCCAAAGGGGAAGGGACGCTGTTGCAAGCACCCCTCCATGTAAACCGTGTCTGCGAATTTTGGCCGCGCAGCTGCGCCTAACGCTTCGACCAGGCCCATCCCGTAATACGCCAACCGGCCCCGCCCTTCTGCAGGGCAAACGTAAACGTCGAGCCGACCTCCTTAGACACCTTACCCTTCACCTTGAAGGTGTAGTTCGCCGGAGCGACGACATAGGCGCGGTCACCGGTAACATCGACATGACGTGGCTTGCCCAACGTGACTATTCCATCGCTGATGCCGTTCTTCTTGGCGTCGGCGTCGAAATCGTTCGCCCAATTCGCGCACGCCCCGGTCCCATGCCATTCATGTGGCGGAAATTCGTCGACTATGGACGTTTGCTCTGCGCAAGCAGCCAGGGCTGATTTCATATCGCCCTTGTTGAGGCCATCAACGAATTGGTGCACCGGCACCATCACATCTGTCTGTTCGGAGGCAGCGGCCGGTCCTGCCACCAAGACCGCGACGGCGAGTGACATCAGTAGTTTGTGCATATCGTTCTTCCCTTGAAGGGTTGATTGTGAGAGTGCGATTCCGATGACCTTACCTACTCGTCGCAACTGTTACGATGGCGCCATCCGACTATGCAGTGGCGGGGCCGAGGGCGGAGATGTCGGCGTTTTAGCCGAGCTAGGACGGAGTGTCGATCTCCTCTCAACCCGGCCAGATGGTAGTGTCGCTGTTTGCGAATTAATGACGGTAGCCAGTCGTGACGACTATGGGAACTTCCGCAGTGCAGC
>JBGOVA010000045.1:0-22385 GCA_041477875.1 Micropepsaceae bacterium
AGCCCAGGCCCCAGGCGCCGAGCGTGGGCGATTCCCAATCGTCCTCGACGAAGCGGATGTCGTGTTCGTCGGAGGAGATGCCGAGCGCCTTCAGCGAGCCGAGATACAGATCGAGCACGTCGTTCGGCGACGGCTTCAGGATCACCTGGAATTGGTAGTAGCGCTGAAAGCGGTTGGGGTTGTCGCCGTAGCGGCCGTCCTTCGGGCGGCGCGAGGGCTGGACGTAGGCCGCCTTCCACGGTTTTGGCCCGAGCGCACGCAGGGTCGTCGCCGGGTGAAAGGTGCCCGCGCCCATTTCCATGTCGAAGGGCTGAAGCAGCACGCAACCCCGCTCCGCCCAGTAGTGTTGGAGCGTCAGGATCAAGCCTTGGAAAGAGCGGTCGGGTTGGGCGGACATTGAGCGGATTTGGGAGCTGATTTGCGCGGGGGCGGAGCGAGCGGCGGAAGCTAAAGAGCGCGCCGGTGGGGGTCAAGGCGAGCGCCGCACGACGGCGCAGCTCAGCTATAGGGGCAGTTCGGCTTGCCGCAGTTCTTCTGTTGGCTGGGGGCGATGTAGGTGCCGCAGGTCGGGCACTTCACCATGTCTTCCGACGGCAAGCTCGTGCGGCGTTGGCCGCCGCGGCGGAGCGCCTGTTCGATCTCTTCGCGCAAACGGATCATACGGCCCTTGATCGCGAAGTAGGCGAGCGCGCCGAGGCCGATCAGAAGAAGAAGCCAGATGAATGCCATGCGCATTTATAGCCCAAAGCGGGACCAGAGCGCACGCTCTTCAACTGCGGTAATCAAGGTCGAAGCCCAGTCACCCTGGGCCTCGACGGCGCGACTCTCGACGGCTACGCGGCTCGTCAGCGCATCGAGGCTGAACCATGAGCGGCGCTGCGTGACCACGCGGAACTCGACCTTGTCACCGAACTTCGCACGACACACCGAACGCAAATCACCGAGGCCGTCGACGAGGCCCATCTCCTTCCCTTTCGCGCCGGTCCAGAAGGCGCCGGAGAAGAGGTCTTTCTCGTCGCCTTTGAGTTTGCCTTCGCGGCGCGCGCGGACCATCGCCTTGAAGCTCTCGTGCACCTCGCGCTGCAGGGCTTCGAGGTGCGCGGTGTCGCGCGGGTCTTCGGGCTTGAAGGGATCGAGCATCGCTTTGCGCTCGCCCGCGATGTGGACACGGCGCTCGACCCCCATTTTTTCGATAAGCTTGTCGAAGCCGAAGCCGGCGGAGACCACGCCGATGGAGCCCACGATCGAGTTCTCGTGCGCATAAATCTCGTCGCCGGCGAGTGCCAGCATGTAGCCACCCGAGGCCGCCACGTCTTCGGCGAAGGTCAGGACCTTGATGCCCTTCTCCTTCGCCAGCGCGCGGATGCGGTCGTGGATCAGGGCCGCCTGAACAGGCGAACCGCCCGGGGAGTTGACGACCACCGCGGCGGCGGCGACGCTTTTGTCGGCGAAGAGTTTTGCGATCGTTTCGGCCGAGGTCGAAAGCGCGAGGCCCCGGCGCAGGCCCATCGACATGCCGATCGCGCCGGAGAGGCGCAGCACGCTGACGACGGGCGGTTCCGAGCCCAATGTCATGCGCCGCCAGAGGCGCTTTGCCCACCTAAATGCCATACGCCTATGTAGTCAGAGCTTCACCGCGCCGCAAGACAGCTTCGGCTTGCGGTGTCGGGCTGCCGTCGGCGTTGTGGAGGACGAGGCCCGGCAAGGCACGCAGGCCCGCGTTCGAATTCATTCGTGTACGGATTATTATCCGCTTGGCGTCGGCGCCGGCCTTCGGCCACAGCGGGACGATCTCGACGCCCTTCCCTTCCGGCGACAAAGCTTCGAGAGCGAGCGGCAATTGTTCCGGCGGGAGGATCGCCGTGATCCATCCCTTGGGCCTCGTCAGCGCACGGGCGAAGCGGAGCCAGGCGACCAGCTCGCGCGCGGGTGCGGACGTCGCGCGCGCCTTGTCGGCCGCCGGCGCACGGGTTCCGCGCTCCGTGTTGTGAAATGGCGGGTTTGTGATGACGTGATGGAAACTCTGGCGCGCGAGGGTGCGAGGCCGCTTCAGGACGTCTGCAACGATGGCTTCGAAAGACGCTGCGCCGTTGCGCGCCGCATTGGCTTGCGCGAGTTCGGCAAGGCTGCGATCAATCTCCACGCCGGTGATGTGCAATTCGCCGACACGCGCGGCTAGGCACAGCGATGCAACCCCGGCCCCAACACCCAGATCGCAGACGCGTTGGCGAGGCGCTGCCGTTACGGCCGCGGCCAGCACCACCGAATCAAGCCCCGCCCTGAAGCCGTGTGCCGGTTGCCAGACCTGCACGCGGCCTCCCAGAAAGGCGTCATCTGTGACCTCGATGCCCAGCGATGCGGCGTTTGGACGCTTATCAGCGCTTGAGGACGTGGCCAAGTCCCGCATCCGTCAGCAGGCGCCGCGCGCGTTGTTCATCTTCGTCGTCAACCATAAGGCGGCGAGGAATGGCGGCGATGTTGCCGTCCAGCATGTTCATGTGCTCATCGAGACCGATGCAGCGGATGCTTTCGGCCGCCAACAAAGCGCGAACATAGCTTATCAACACCAGATCATTGCTGCGCAGAAGCTCGATCATCTGAAGCCTTGTGGACGACGTATATCTCACGAAAGCGTGGCGCCGCACGCCCTTGACCCGCGTTTAGAACGGTTCCTATTTTCACTCCTGTTGCGGCGCGAACGCAATGCGTGGAAACCGAGGCGGATCCAAGTGCGGTCAGTTCAAAGGCTCATCAAAGACGCAGCCCAGCCGACGGGGGCGGTCGAGCGCCTCTATCGCCTGGTCGAAGGCGATCTGGCGCATGTGAACGCGCTGATCCTCGAGCGGATGCGCAGCGACGTGCCGCTGATCCCGGAGCTCGCAAACCACCTGATCAGCTCGGGCGGCAAGCGGCTTCGCCCCATGCTGACGCTCGCCGCGTCGCAGATCTGCGGCTATCAGGGGCTCGGGCACATTCGCCTGGCGACCGCGGTCGAATTCATTCATACCGCGACGCTGCTTCATGACGACGTGGTCGACGAAAGCGACTTGCGGCGCGGCAAGGCGGCCGCGCGCGTAATTTGGGGCAATTCGCCCAGCGTGCTCGTGGGCGATTTCCTGTTCTCGCGTTCGTTCCAGCTGATGGTCGAGACGGGCAGCCTGCGCGTACTGAATATTTTGTCGAACGCGGCGGCGGTGATCGCCGAGGGCGAAGTGCTGCAGCTCGGCACGATGGGCAATCTCGGCGTCACCGAAGACACGTATTTGAGGATCGTCGCAGCGAAGACGGCGGCATTGTTCGCGGCGGCCGCCGAGTCCGGCGCCGTCATCGCGCAAGCCGACGGACTGCGCGAGATGGCACTGAAGATGTACGGCCACAATCTCGGCGTCGCCTTCCAACTCGTCGACGACGCACTCGACTATTCGGGGCGCGAAGCGATGATGGGCAAAGCCGTCGGCGACGATTTCCGCGAAGGCAAGTTCACGCTGCCCGTGATCCTGGCGCTGGCGCGCGCGAACGCCGAAGAGGTCGAGTTCTGGCGCCGCACGATGGCGCAGCGCACGCAAGAAGATTCAGACCTCACGCATGCTATCCATCTGATCGACAAGCATCATGCGATTACCGCAACGCTGACGCGCGCACGCCAGTTCACCGAACAAGCGTGCGCGGCGCTCAACGTCTTTCCCGACAGCCCGATGCGGCGGGCCTTGAGCGAGCTCGCGGAGTTCTGCGTCAGCCGCGCTTATTAGTGATTGTGCCGTTCAAGCGTATAGGCGCCGATTCCTAGCACGACGACGATCGCACCCGCGGCGCCCAGGATCGTGTAGGCGGCAACCCACGGATCGTCGGAGAGCGACAGCGTTTGAGCGGCTTGGGCAGTCGTCGAAGTCAAGGCGATTGCGGCGGAGCTTGCGAGCGTCAAGGACATGCGAGCGATCGAACCGAGGCGAGTGATCATGAGCATTTCCTCCAATTGTCGTCTGGCGCGAGGAAACGTGCAGCAAAGGCGTTCCGTTCCATTCGCGCCTATCAATCAAGGGTAGCGATTCGCGTCGACGCGATCCAATAAGAGCAGTGCGAATGCGAACGGCGCTCGCGATTGCGATGGTGCGCCGCGCTTTCAGGCACGCACGATTCTCGCGCACATCATCCAAGCGATCGACTGTGCGTCGTGCGCACCGCACGCACCCACCAATCGGAATGGGCCTTGGCGATCGCTTCCGCCGCGGCCGTCGCGCCGTCATGCGTCTCGTAGATGCCAAAGCACGTCGCGCCGGAGCCCGACATGCGGGCGAGCAGGCAGCCTTCGGTCGCGGTGATCGCCGTTTCGACGCGCGTGATCACGGGCGCGAACTCCACGGCCGGCGCGGCGAGATCGTTGGTCAAGTGGTCGAGCCACAGAGCGAGATCGTGCGCGGTGGCGCCGGCGAAGGTCTTTGGTTCAACCGTGCCGGTACGCGCGCCAAGCGCCTTGAAGATTTGTGCCGTCGAGACGCTCACGCCCGGGTTCACCAGCACGAGGAAGAATTGGGGCAAGCCGGTCGCGGGTTTGAGGACGTCGCCCATGCCCAACATGAATGCAGGGCGCGCATTTAGGCACACGGGGACATCGGCGCCGAGCGAGAGTGCGATCTCGTGCAGTTCGTCGATGCCGACCGGCAACGCCCAAAGCTGCGCGAGCATCAGAAGTGCCGCCGCCGCATCGCTCGAGCCGCCGCCGAGGCCTGATGCGATGGGAAGGTTCTTCTCCAGCGTCACTTCGGCGCCCGACGGCTTGACGCCGCGTGCGGCGGCCCAAGCCGACAGCGCGCGCGCCGCTTTCAAAACCAAATTGTCGGCGTCGCCGGAGAGCGCGGCCGCGAACGGGCCGCTCGTCCGGAGCGACAACCGATCCGATGTCTTTGCCGTCAGCTGGTCGCCGACATCGGCGAAGACCACGAGGCTCAGTAGGTCGTGGTAGCCATCGGCGCGCTTGTCGCCGACGTGCAGAAACAGGTTGATCTTGGCGGGCGCGAAGCGGCGCAGGACGTTCGTCGCGCTCACTGGCCGCTTTGCGGGGTCCCGGCCTGCGCCGGAACGCGCGGCAAGTCCGCGAGTCCCGTCTCGATCTTTTGCCGGATCTTGGGCTCGTCGGCCTTTTCGGGCTTCAGCGTCAGCGCGTGCTGCCACTGATACTTGGCTTCAAGCCGGCGCCCGACGCGCCAATAGGCGTCGCCCAGATGGTCGTTGATCGTCGCTTCCCCGGGTTCGAGCAGGATCGCCTGTTCAAGATAGCCGATCGCCGTCCCATAATCGCCCATGCGGTAGTAGGCCCAACCCAGGCTGTCGACGATGAAACCGTCCTCGGGCCTGAGTTCCACGGCGCGCTTGAGCATCTTGAGCGCGGCTTCCATGTTCACGCCCTGCTCGACCCAGGTGTAGGCGAGGTAGTTCATCACCAGCGGCTGTTCGGGTTTCAGCTTCAGCGCAAGCTTCAGGTCGCGTTCGGCGTCGACCCAACGTTCCGAACGTTCGTAGGAGATGCCGCGCGTATAGAACAACGTCCAGTGGCGTTCTTCGGGCTGACCGATATCGCCGATCGCCTTGGAATAGGCCGCTGCGGCTTCGGCATATTTTTCTTGGGAGCGCAGCACGTCGCCGATGCTGGCATAGACTTCGACGTCGTCGGCGTTGCCCTTCAGCGTGTCCTTCAGAACGGTCAGCGCCTCGTCGGGCTTCTTCAGCTTCTGCAAGTCTTGGGCGATCTGCAGCCGCGCGTTCTGGTGGAGCGGCGAGCCGGGTTCGACGCGGCCGTAAACAGCGATCGCGTCTTGCCAGCGTTCCGCCGTCTCAAGCCGATCGGCGAGCAACGACAAAGCGAGGTCGTGGTGAGGCTCGAGCGCCAGCGCCAGCTGGAGATAGAAAACCGGAATCTCGACCGAGCGCTCGTCGCTGAGGCTCGAGGCGATGCCATAGAACGTCTCCGCGAGACCTTGCTTTCCGCTTGCGATCACGCGCGGCGGCACCTCGCCCGCGTCCAACCGCGCGAGCGCGGCCTTCCCGATCGGGTTGGCGGGCGCCTTGGTCAAGAATTGGCGATAGACTTCCTTGGCTTTGTCGGTCTGGCCCATGCGCGCAAGGTGCGCGGCATAGGCCTGCAAGATGCGCAACGACTCGCCGTCGGAGAGGCGATTTGCCTCCTCGAAGTGGCCCAAGGCGTCTTGCGAACGGCCCGACAGATCTTCGATGACGGCCAGGTGATACAGAGCGAAGGCGCGCACGCCCTCGCCCGCCGACATTTTCGTGATCACTTCGCTGGCTTGCGCGAAGTTGCCCTCCGAGAAGAGCGCATAGGCGAGGCCAAGGCGCGACGCGATCTCCGCCGCGGCGTTGCCCGAAACCTTCTCGAATTCCTGACGGGCTTTGGCATAACCGCCGTCGCGCATCGCGCGCACGCCGACGACGAGATGGGGAATGCGGGCGTTCGGCGCTTTCTCGGTCAGGTCCTCGGCGTGTTTGGCCGCGCCGTCCAGGTCGCCCCCGGCAACCTCGCTCATGATCGCGCGTTCCAGGAGCTCGGGGTTCTCCGGATCGAACTTCAGCGCCTTGTCGAAGAACAACGCGGCCGAGCTGGCGTCGCGTTCGTTCGCGGCGTAGCGCCCGGCCAGATAACTGCCGTAGCGGTTGGGCGGAGGCGTTCGCTCGGTCTGACTTTCGATCGTCGAACATTGGGTCAGGCCGAACACGAGGCCCGCGCTCAGTGCGCCAATGGCTGCAATTGCTGTGATGACCGATTTCACGCGCACCTAGCGTCGACTCCTACATGTTCGGATAGTTCGGGCCGCCCCCACCCTCGGGCGTCACCCAGTTTATGTTCTGGGCGGGATCTTTGATATCGCAAGTTTTGCAATGGACGCAGTTCTGCGCGTTGATCACAAAGCGCGGATTTCCGCCAGAGTTGTCGCGAACAACTTCGTAAACGCCTGCCGGGCAGTAACGTTGCGCGGGTTCGTCGTACTCGGGAAGGTTGCGCGCGATCGGGATCGAAGGGTCCTTGAGCACGAGATGGACTGGCTGGTCCTCTTCATGGTTCGTGCTCGACAAGAACACCGACGACAGCTTGTCGAAACTTACGACCCCGTCGGGCTTGGGATATGCGATCGGTTTGTAGTCGCGGGCGGGCTTGAGTGTCGCGTAATCGGCCTTCTTGTGTTTCAAGGTTCCAAACAGGCTGAAGCCGAAGAGTTGGTTCGTCCACATATCGAAGCCGCCGAAGCCGGTGCCCAGAACCGTGCCGAGACGGGTCAAAAACGGCTTTACGTTCCTGACGCGTTTCAGGTCTTTGTGGATGTGGCTCGCCTCATAGGCCGCGGGATAGGCCGTCAGTTCATCGCCCGACCGGCCGGCTGCGAGTGCTTCGAATGCCGCTTCCGCCGCCAGCATGCCAGACTTCATCGCGTTGTGACTGCCTTTGATGCGGGGCAAATTGATGAAGCCCGCCGAACAGCCGATCAGCGCGCCGCCGGGGAAGGTCAGTTTCGGCACGGATTGGAAACCGCCCTCGGTGATCGCGCGCGCGCCGTAGGCGATGCGCTTGCCACCTTCGAGGAACGGCCTGATCGACGGGTGGGTCTTGAAGCGCTGGAATTCGTCGAACGGCGAGAGGTACGGATTCGAATAGTTGAGGTGAATGACGAAGCCTATCGACACGAGGCCTTCGCCGAAATGATACATGAACGATCCGCCCCCGGTGTCGTTCGTCAGCGGCCATCCCATCGTGTGGACGACGAGCCCGCGCTTGTGCTTTTCGGGAGGCAGCTGCCAAAGTTCCTTTAGGCCGATGCCGAATTTTTGCGGGTCGTGTCCTTCGTCCAGTTTGAAACGGGCGATCAGCTGTTTGGCCAGCGAACCGCGAACGCCTTCGCCGATGAACGTGTATTTGCCGTGGAGTTCCATGCCGCGGGTGAAACCGCTCTTCGGTTTGCCGTCGCGGCCGACACCCATGTCGCCGGTCGCGACGCCCTTCACTGTTCCTTTGTCGTCATAGAGAACCTCCGCCGCGGCAAAGCCCGGATAGATTTCAACGCCCAGTTCCTCCGCCTCCTTGGCGAGCCAACGGCACACATTGCCGAGGCTGACGATATAGTTGCCGTGATTGCTCATCAGCGGTGGAAAAATGAAATTCGGTATCCGCAACGAGCCCGACGGACCCAGATAAAGGAAACGGTCGTCGGTGACCGGCGTGTCGATGGGTGCGCCCTTCTCCTTCCAATCGGGGATCAATTCGTTGAGGCCGATCGGATCGATGACCGCGCCTGAGAGGATGTGCGCGCTGACTTCGGAACCCTTTTCCAACACGCAGACAGTCACTTCTTTGCCTGCCTCGGCGGCGCGTTGTTTGAGCCGAATGGCGGCCGAAAGACCCGCGGGCCCCGCGCCCACAATCACAACGTCGAATTCCATCGCTTCGCGCGGCGCGGTGCTCATCGTGCAGTTTCGTCCCTAGTTTTCGCCTGATGTTGATGCGCGGCCTTGAGATCGAGGCGGGTTGGGTAGTTCCGGCCGCATGTTGTATGTAGGAAATTAGGGTCGCGACATATCCGGGTCAACGCAGGAGACGCATGGGCTTGAACCCTCAACCGCACGACGCGCGCGCCATGCTGAAGTGGCTTATCGATGCGGGCGCCGACGAAGCGCTGGCGGAAGCGCCGATCGATCGCTTTGCCGTAGCGGCGGACGCGGTCACGACGGCTCCTTCGGCGCTCCGGGAAGCACCGGCGCGCTCGCCTGCGCCGGCCGAGCGAAGTGCTGCCGATATGCGGGTGTCGCGGATGCCGGACCTTCCCGCCCGCGCCCCCGCCGCGCCGATCACGGCGGGTGCTGCCAGCGCACGCGAACTCGCTGCTTCGTGTCAAACGCTCGAGGAGTTGCGGCAAGCCGTCGAGGGGTTCGAAGGTTGCGCGTTGAAGGTCACGGCGAAGACCACCGTCTTCGCGGACGGCGCCGCGGACGCCAGCGTGATGTTGATCGGTGAAGCGCCAGGGCGCGACGAAGATCTGCAGGGGTTGCCCTTTGTCGGACGCAGCGGGCAGTTGCTCGACCGCATGCTCAATTCGATCGGGCTCGATCGAAAGACGAGCGCCTATATCACCAACGTCATCTTCTGGCGCCCGCCCGGCAATCGTCCGCCGACGTCGGAAGAAGCGGCGGTGTGCGCGCCATTCCTGCTACGCCACATCGAGCTGAAGCAACCTAAGGTTTTGGTTCTGCTCGGCGGCACGCCGGTGAAGCACATCCTCAACATCGAGGAGGGCATCACGAAAATTCGCGGACGCTGGGGACGCTATGTGGTGAACGGCCAGGAAATCCCCGCGCTGCCTACGTTTCATCCGGCCTATTTGCTGCGCCAACCGGGCGCAAAGCGGCAAGCGTGGCAGGATTTGCTGAGTTTGAAACTCAGGCTGCGGGAATTGGGCGCCGGGTAAGTCCGCTTGTTTGCGACAGCGCGGGCTCGTAAGAATGGCAAATCATCTTCGTCCGCCAGTTGGGGAGCTACGGCATGGCCGCTCGCGTTTTGCGCGTCTTCGTCATTGCCGCCTCGTTCGCGTTGTTGCTTGCTTCCGACGTCAGTTTTGCGGGCACTTCTTTCATCCGTGTGCTGAGCGACCAAGACGTCGAGACCTACAAGCAGATGTTTGCCGCCGCTGCCGAAGGAGACCGGGACCGGGTGATCGCGCTCGCGCCCGGCGTGAAAAACCGTTCGCTGATGGGACACGTCGCGGCGAAAGGGTATCTCAGCCCAAAGACCGTCGCCGAGTTCAACGACCTGAAGGCGTGGCTCAAGAAATTCGGCGACTATCCGGAAGCCGAGCGGATCTACGCCTTGGCGGTGCGAAAAGACCCGAAGCGCGCGAGGGAGTTGCGCGAGCCGCAGGACCGCATCATTCGCGGCAACTCGGACGAAGGCGACGCCGTCAGCGAGTATTCGAGCGTCGAGGCTGAAAACGCGGCGAAGAAGCTGAAGAGCCTGATCGCAGGCGGCAAGATCGACGCGGCGACTTCGTATCTCGAAGGCGCCGAGTTGCGCGGGCGCCTGTCGCGCTCCGACTACGGACGATTGGCGTATCAGGTCGCGGCGGGTCAATATTATCTCGGCGACTCGCGGACCGCCTTCATGCTCGCCGATCGCGTCGCGGCGCAAGTGCGCAGCGAAGTGCCGGAGGCCGATTGGATCGCGGGGCTGGCGGCGTTTCGTTTGAACAAGTTCGATGTCGCTGCGAAGCATTTCGCGGCGATGGCGGAGAACGAGGCGGCGACGTCGTGGCTCAAATCCGCCGCCGCGTTCTGGGCGGCGCGCTCGTTCTTGATTTCGAAGCAGCCGGAAGACGTGTCGCGCATGCTCGAAATCGCGGGCGAAAAGCCGCGCACGTTTTACGGACTCATCGCGCTGAGGCTCTTGGGCAAGAACCCGCCGTTCACCTGGAACGAACCGGAGCTCGAGAAGAAGGCTTTTCAGCGTCTGATCAAGACGCCGGGGATTGCGCGCGGCGTCGCGCTCTATCAGGTCGGCGAACTCGAGGCGGCGGAAGGCGCGATCGCGCGCGCCCATGGACGGCTCAATCCGGAACTCGACCGGCCGTTCATCGCGCTGGCGCACGAATTGGGCTTTGCACACGTGCAGCTGCTTGCGGCGGGTGCCGCGCGGTTGCCCGATCTCAAGGCCGCCGCCTATCCGGTCATGAGCGTGAAGCCCAGCGACGGATGGCAGGTCGACCCTGCGCTCGTGCACGCGATCGTGAGGCAAGAAAGCAAGTTCGAAATGCGGGTGACGAGCTCGTCGGACGCACGTGGCCTGATGCAGCTGCTGCCGTCGACGGCGGCTGGCACGATGAAGGACACGACGCTCGATAATCCGGGGGCAAAGGCACGGCTCTTCGATCCGGCGTTCAATTTGAGCGTCGGTCAGCGCTATGTGCAGAAGATGTTCACGTTCGCGGAGCCGGACGGGAACCTGTTCCAGCTCGTCGTCGCCTATAACGGCGGGCCGGGCAATCTGCAGAAGTGGCTGAAGGAGGTCGAGTATCGCGACGATCCCCTGCTCTTCATCGAGAGCATCCCGTCGCGCGAAACGCGCGGCTATGTCGAGCGCGTCGTTGCGAATTATTGGATCTATCAAGACCGGCTGGGCGAGGAGAAAACCACGCTCGACCAGGTGGCGCGCGGCGAGTGGCCGGTGCTAACGTCGGTCGAACGGCAGCGCGTCGCGGCCTTGATGCACTGATCATGTCGACGAGCGATATCGACGAAACCAAACCCTTCCTGCCTGTGCGCATCGCCGTGCTGACGGTTTCCGACACACGCACGCGCGAGAACGACACCTCCGGCGACACGCTCGTCGAGCGGCTGACGTCGGCCGGCCACGTGCTCGCCGATCGCGCGCTCGTTCGCGACGATGTGGTGCAGATCCGCGAACTGCTGAAGCGCTGGATCGCGGCGCAGAACGTGGACGCGGTGATCACGACGGGCGGCACCGGATTGACCGGGCGCGACGTCACTGTCGAGGCGATGCGCCCGTTGTTCGAGAAAGAGATCGACGGTTTCTCGGCGCTGTTCCATCAAATTTCATACGAAAAAGTTGGAACGTCGACAATCCAAAGCCGCGCGTGCGCCGGCGTGGCCGCCGGAACGTTCCTTTTCGCCCTGCCCGGCTCGACGGGTGCGGTGAAAGACGGATGGGACGGCATTTTGAAGTGGCAGCTCGATTCGCGCCACCGGCCGTGCAACTTCGTGGAGATCATGCCACGCCTCCAGGAGCACCTGGCGCCGGCGGAGCGCAAACGGCTTTAGTTTGTCAGGCGATGGCCGCTTTCTTGTTGTTTGCGATCCTGGCGACGCTCGCCCGCAGTTTGGCTTCAAGTTGGAGTTGGGAAAACGGCTTGGCGATATAGCCCGTCACGCCCGCAGTTTTCGCTTCCATCACCGAATCCATGTCGGCGCGCCCGGTGACCATGAGAAAAGGAACCTCGAAACCGGCCGAGCGAACTTGTTGCAACAATTCGATGCCGGTCATCTCCGGCATGTTCCAGTCGCACATGATGAGGTCGATCATGTCGCTGGCGCCATCCAGCAACTTCATTGCTTCGCGGCCGTTGGGCGCTTCAAAAACTTGATTGAGTCCAAGCTCCTTCAGCATCTTTCTGGCCATCGCGCGCGCGGAAGACTGATCGTCGATCAGCAAGAGGCGGAGGTCTTCTATCCGTTGGGACATTTGCTCTCTCTCATGCGGTCGGCCGACCCCACCGCCAAGGCGATGTCACGCCAACCGTCGCCATTGTTCCAGGCAGTGGTTAAGGTTCGCTCGGACTTTTGTTTCGCATTTGTCTTTTGAATTTGCGCCGTTGTTTCAGTGGCTTATACAGAGGTGGTATCGACCGTCGCATTGCCACGCGCCGCGACACCCCCGTTTTAACGCCTGCTTAGGCTTGCCATTCGTAAAGGATGTCGGGCTCGCCCGCCTCGTTACCCGAGCCGTCGCCGAACTCCAGCGCGACGAACCCGTGATGCTCGTAGAAGGCGCGGGCACGGGTGTTTTGCTGAAAGGCATAGAGCGTGAGCTTACGCGGGCTGAGCTCTTTGGCCTTGGCCAGGAGCAACGTGCCGATGCCGCGGCGATAGAATCCGGGTAGCAGGTAGAGATGGTCGAGATGGCTGCCGCTCAACGCCATCATGCCGACAATGCGCGGGCCCTCGAGCGCGACCCACACGTCGCACTGCGCAAAGACCTGATTGGCGATGAACGCCCTCGTGTCTTGTTCGTCGTGAATGGCGCGCAGAAACGGCACGGCATCCGCCTGTGAGGCGATGAATAGTTCCGCTACCTCGGCCACATCGGCGGGACGTGCTTTGCGAGTTTCAACAGTCATCCAGCGCCATTATGAATGGTGTGCCAACGCCGCACAGCGTCATTCAGCCGCCTCACCGAAATGTTAGGCTGGATCACAACTTCGGCATCTGCTATGAGCCTGCGCCATGACGATGACCTTCGTTTCGAATCGACGTCGCACGCTCACTTTTGAGGGCGGGTAGCAACGCGTTCGCACGATTTGTGCCGAGTTTGTTCAACCCCGCCGGACCGCGCGGGGTTTTTTGTTGTCGTCAGTCCTCGCGTCGTCCCGCTTTTCGCAAGAGGACGCAATGGAGTCGCCGCCGGATGAGAGTTTGCGGCGCGGTTCGTTGGCCGCGCGTGTCGAAGAAGTATGCCTGAATGCCTGGCCGGCGTTGCAGGAGATACATTATGACGGGTGGCTGATACGCCTCGCCGATGGGCATACGCGGCGCGTCAATTCGGTGAACGTGCTCCGCGAAGGTTTGTTGCCGATTGGGCGAAAGGTCGCCTATTGCGAGGCGGTCTATCGCAGGCATGCCTTGCGCCCCTATTTCCGAATCCTATCGACGGCGCGGGGCGACCTCGAAGAGACGTTGAGCGCGCGCGGCTATCGCGCGGAGGACGAGACCACAACGCTGTTCATGGACTTCGCGGATCGGCCACCACCGCCACCGGAGTTCGCCGTCGAACTCACGCACGACGCGCCGAGCGGCGAGTGGATTTCGGCGTGCGCGCGATTCCATGAGACGTCGCCCAGCGAGAGTGCGAAGCTTCAGAAGATCCTGCAGCAGCTTGCGCTGCCCGGCGTGTTTGCCGCCGTGCGCGACGCCTCCGGCATCCGCTCGCTCGCCAAGGGCGCCGTGCACGACCGCATCGTCTGCGTGAATTTGGTGGCAACCGACGAGGCCGCACGCAGGCGCGGCTATTCGCGTGCCTGTGTGTCGGCGATCCTCAACTGGGCACGCGAAGAGACGGGCGCCCAAGGTGCTTGCTTGCAGGTGCTTTCAACCAATGCGCCTGCTATCCGTCTCTATGAAACGCTTGGGTTTGGGCGCGAGCTTTATCGCTATCACTATCGGACCCCGGCATGAGTTTGTTCTTGTTTTGTTCCAGAAACCTGTTAGCCTGCCGGCATGGCCAAGAACATCGTCGGCTATGGACAGCGTGCGCCCGAAGAAGGCGAGCATGCCGCGCATCCCGCGGGCACGAAGGGGCGTGGCACGCTGTCGAACGTCAGCGGGCGGTTCGAGCGCGAGCATCGCGTTCTGATCGACGATGGATGGGGCACGCTCGACGACCAGCCGCCCGCCCTTAAGACAAGCGTGGGGATCGATGCGACGCGCACAATCATCGCGCGCAACGACTCGCCCGATCTTTCGTTCGACCGTTCGATCAATCCGTATCGTGGGTGCGAGCACGGCTGCGTCTATTGCTTCGCGCGGCCGACGCACGCCTATCTCGGCCTGTCGCCGGGGCAGGATTTCGAAAGCCGGTTGTTTGCCAAGCCGAAAGCTGCACAGCTGCTCGCCAACGAATTGCGCAAGCCCGGCTATCAGGTGCGGTCGATGGCGCTCGGCACCAACACCGATCCGTATCAGCCGATCGACGATCGATATCAGGTCACGCGCGAGATTCTGAAAGTGTTGCGCGACTTCCGGCATCCGGTCGGTATCGTGACCAAGTCGAACCGCGTGTTGCGCGACATCGATATCCTCGCCGAGATGGCGGAAATGAAACTCGCGCATGTCGCGCTGTCGGTGACCACGCTCGACCGCAAGCTTGCCCGCGCCATGGAGCCCAGGGCGCCGACGCCCGAGCGGCGGATCGAGGCTATCCGCGAATTGTCGAGAGCCGGAATCCCGACGACCGTCATGGCGGCGCCGATGATCCCGGCGCTCAACGATCATGAAATCGAAAACATCTTGGAGCGTGCGCACGAAGCGGGGGCGCGGCGGGCGGCGTATGTCCTTCTGCGCCTGCCGCTCGAGATCAAAGACCTGTTCCGCGAGTGGCTGGAGGCACACCAGCCGGGCCGGGCCGCGCACGTGATGTCCCTCATTCGTTCCATGCGCGGCGGCAAGGACTACGACGCACAATGGGGAAAACGCATGAAGGGAACCGGCGTTTACGCTCAACTCATGGCGAAGCGCTTCAAGCTCGCTTGCGAGCGGATCGGTCTCAATAGAGAGTGGGAGCCGCTGCGAGTCGATCTCTTCAAGCCGCCGCCGAAGACGGGAGACCAGATGCAGCTTCTCTAACGTGAGAGCTTCATGCCCAGTTTCACCCGCGAACGCCGCATCGAAGGGCCCGTCGCGGGGATCGACGAAGCCGGGCGCGGGCCGCTGGCAGGCCCCGTCTACGCCGCCGCCGTCATCTTGGACCCGGCGCGCCTGCCGCGCGGCGTCAACGACTCCAAGGTTCTGAGCGCGGAAGAGCGCGAGAAGCTGTTCGACAAGATCATGGCCCGCGCGCTCGCGGTGGGCGTGGGCAGCGCCAGCGTCCAAGAGATCGACGAGATCAATATCCTGCAGGCGACGATGCTCGCCATGCGGCGGGCGACCGAGGCGCTGTCGCTGAAGCCGTCGCATGCGCTGGTCGACGGCAATCGTGCGCCGCTTCTTTCCTGCGTGGTCGAGACCATTATCGACGGCGACGCGAAATCGATGTCGATCGCGGCCGCCTCGATCATCGCCAAAGTCACCCGCGACAGGGTGATGTGCGAACTCGACGGACGACACCCGGGTTACAATTGGTCGCAAAACAAGGGCTATGCCACCCCCGACCACCGGGCCGCCCTTGATGCGCTGGGCCCTTCGCCGCAACATCGCGTCAGTTTTGCACCGGTCGCGCAGGCCCGCCTGCCGCTCGACTTCAACGACTGACGCGGCCGGCGGCGATCCGGGCCGCACGGGGGAACAATGCTGACGCTGCTCGGGGTCGCGGTCGTCGTCGTGGGCTTTGCGGCGCGTTTCAATCCGCTGCTGGTCGTCGTCGTCGCGGCGTTCGTCACCGGGCTCGCGGCGGGTCTCTCGCCCGTCGAGGTGCTGGCGGCGTTCGGCAAGGCCTTCAACGAAAATCGCTTCGTCAGCGTCGCGTGGTTGATCCTGCCCGTCGTCGGCGTTCTCGAGCGCGCCGGATTGCAGGAGCGAGCGCGCACGCTCATCGGCGGCGTGAAGGCTGTCACCGTCGGGCGGCTGCTCATTGTCTATATGCTGTTCAGGCAGATCACGGCGGCACTCGGGCTGACGTCGATTGGCGGACACGCGCAGACGGTAAAGCCATTGATCGCGCCGATGGCGGAAGCGGCGGCCGAATTGAAGGGCGGCGCGCTCAGCGACGACGAGCGCGAAAAGGTCCGCGCCATGTCGGCGGCAACGGACAACATTGCGCTGTTCTTCGGCGAAGACATCTTCATGGCGATCGGCTCGATCCTCCTGATCGTCGGCTTCCTCGATCAAAGCGGCATCACGGTTGCGCCGTTGCAGCTCTCGGTCTGGGCGATCCCTACCGCCGTCGCGGCGCTTGTCGTGCATGGCGCGCGGCTTCTGCTGTTCGACCGACGGGCCGCGCAGCGCAGTCCAGCGCGGGCGCCCGCCGAATGATCACGCTCAGCTTCGTCTATGTGTTGGCCGGAATGCTGTTTGCGACGTTCGCCGTGCTCAGCGTTCGAGACACCGCGAATCCGAAACGCTGGACGACGGGTCTGTTTTGGGCGCTGTTTGCGCTCAGCTTTCTCGTCGGCGACTACCTTGGCGACGTCGGCAACGGCGTCTTGGTCCTCGCGATGGCGCTCATTGCCGGCGTCGGCGGGTTGGGCATCGGTCGCGTTGCGACGACCACGCCCGACGAACGGCGCGCGGCCGCCGCGCATTGGCGGAACTTGCTGTTCCTGCCCGCGGTAATGATCCCGATCGTGACGGTTGCCGGCACGTTCGCGTTTGCGGGGCTGACGGTGGTCGGCATGGTCATCTTCGAGCCACTGACGATCGGCGGCGCACCGATTGTCGCCAATCCCAAGCAAGCGACGCTGATCGCTCTTCCGTTCGCCGCGATCATCGCCGGTGTCTTGGCGGTCGTGTTGTTGCGCCAACCCGTCGCGAGCCCGGTGCAGGAGGGGCGGCGGCTGATGGATGTCATTGGGTGGGCCGCCTTGTTGCCGCAGATGCTGGCCTCGCTCGGCGCGGTGTTCGCGCTTGCGGGCGTCGGCAAAGTCGTCGGCGATCTCGCGACACAGTGGGTGCCCGCCGACAGCTTGATCGCCACCGTCGCGGTTTACTGCGTCGGCATGGCCCTGTTCACGATGATCATGGGGAATGCGTTCGCCGCCTTCCCCGTTCTCACCGCCGGCATCGGCGTGCCGCTTCTCATGCATCACTTTGGCGGTGACCCGGCGATTGTGGGCGCGATCGGGATGCTTGCGGGATTTTGCGGGACGCTGATGACGCCGCTCGCGGCGAATTTCAACATCGTGCCGGCGGCGCTGCTCGAACTGAAGGACCGCAACGCCGTCGTGCTCATGCAGGTGCCGACGGCGCTCATGATGCTCGCGATCAACACCACGCTGATGTACGCTCGCATTTCGCTGAGTGAACAAGCGCAGAACACGTTGTTATGCACAGCTTGCTCGCGATAGGCGCTCTACATCTAGTGGGTGGCGAAGCTCAGGATTCAATATCGATTCCGGCGTTAACTTTCTGATTCAAAAGACTTATTGACGGTGAGTCGGGCGTGACTCAAGGTGGCAGCGTTAGAGCCGGTTTTGGTAGGGCAAGTTTCGGGGCCGGCTCAACTCAACGCATGAGTTTCGCGTCATGACGGCAAGCCGGCTGCTGATTTCGCACGCCGTCTTTGCTCGACGGCGCGTGCACATTGGGGCGGGCACGCATGGGAATTATCACGAAGCCGATCGCGACCTATCTCGACACGATCCTGCACGGCGACACGATCGCCAAGATGAATGAGCTTCCGGCGAAGAGCGTCGATCTGATTTTCGCCGACCCCCCTTACAACCTGCAACTCGAGGGCCAGCTGCATCGGCCCGACCAGAGCAAAGTCGATGCGTGCGACGATGCGTGGGACCAATTCGCGAGTTTTGCCGCTTACGACCAGTTCTCGCGCGAATGGCTCGCGGCGGCGCGCCGCGTGCTGAAAGACACCGGTTCGATCTGGGTCATCGGCTCGTATCACAACATCTTTCGCGTCGGTTCGGTGATGCAGGATCTCGGCTACTGGTTCCTGAACGATATCGTGTGGCGTAAGTCGAACCCGATGCCGAATTTTCGCGGGCGGCGCTTTACCAACGCGCATGAGACAATGCTGTGGTGCGCGAAGTCGCGCGATCAGAAGAACTACACGTTCAACTACGATGCCATGAAGGCGCTGAACGACGATCTGCAGATGCGTTCGGATTGGCTGATCCCGCTGTGCACGGGCGGCGAGCGGCTCAAGGACGAGAACGGCCGGAAGGCGCACCCCACCCAAAAGCCCGAGGCATTGCTGCATCGCGTGCTGGTCGCGTCGTCGAAGCCCGGCGATGTCGTGCTCGATCCTTTCTTCGGGACGGGGACGACGGGCGCGGTCGCCAAGAAGCTCGGCCGACGCTTCATCGGCATCGAGCGCGATCCGAGTTACATCGCGGTCGCGCGCAAGCGCCTGTCGCAGGTCAACGCGACGGCGCCCGAAGATCTCGAAGTGATGCGCTCAAAGAAGGAGGAGCCGCGCGTGCCATTCGGTCTCGTCGTCGAACGCGGGCTTCTCGAGCCCGGCACCAAGCTGTTCGATCCCTCGCGCCGGCACGCCGCGCGCGTGCGCGCGGACGGGTCGCTCGTCTGTCGCGATGCAACAGGTTCGATCCACCAGATCGCGGCGCGCGTGCAGGGACTCCCCGCGTGCAACGGCTGGACCTATTGGCACTTCGATGCGCAAGGCGCGCTGAAGCCGATCGATCTGCTGCGCCAGCAGATTCGGGCGGAGATGCACTAACACCGGTGCCGTCGGTTCCCAGCTCGCGTCGCACTTGCCTTTCCAACTCGCCCGGGCGTTTGATGCGCGCCCGGAACTTGGGAGGAAAGCATGGCGGAAGATCAAGCGAAACCCAGCGGCCCCGATCTTACCCGCGGCGTTCCTCTCGCCGATCTTGCCGACGGCGCCAAGCTCGTCGGTCATGTGGGCGACGAGCAGGTTCTGCTCGTGCGGCGCGGCACAGAGGTGCTGGCGGTCGACGCCTCGTGCACGCACTATCACGGGCCGCTCGGCGACGGGCTGGTCGTCGGTGATACGGTGCGCTGCCCTTGGCATCACGCATGCTTCGATCTGCGCACGGGCGAGGCGCTGCGTGCGCCCGCCTTCGCGCCCCTCGCCTGCTGGTCAGTCGAGCAACGTGACGGCAAGGTGTTCGTGCGCGAAAAGCGGGCCGCGCCGAAAGCCAAAGGCCGGCCGGCGAATGCGCCTCAGAAGATCGTGATCGTCGGCGGCGGCGCCGCCGGCTTCGCTGCGGCCGAGATGCTCAGGCGCGAGCAATATCAGGGCAGCATCGTGATGCTGAGCCACGAGGATGCTGCGCCTGTCGATCGTCCGAACCTCTCGAAGGACTATCTTGCCGGCACCGCGCCCGAGGATTGGCTGCCGTTGCGCCCTGACAGCTTTTACTCCGAGAACGGCATCGATCTTCGCCTGGGCGCGAACGTCAGCGGGATCGATGTACGTGCGCGCCAGGCGACGCTCGCGAAAGGCGACAAGATTCCCTACGATCGGCTGTTGCTCGCGACCGGCGCGGAGCCGATCCGCCTGGCGATGCCGGGGATCGACCTGCCGCACGTCTTCACGTTGCGCACCACCAGCGACTGCCGCGCCATCATCAAACGCGCCCAATCGGCGCGGCGCGTGGTCGTGCTCGGCGCGAACTTCATCGGACTGGAGGTCGCCGCGTCGCTACGCACGCGCGGCGTCGAAGTGCATGTCGCCGCACCCGAGAAGATACCGATGGAACGCATCCTCGGCGCGGAGATGGGCAAGTTCGTGCGCGCGCTACACGAAGAGCACGGCGTGATCTTCCACCTCGAAGAGACCGCCGCCGCGATCGACGCGACGAAGGTCACGATGAAAAGCGGCCGGACGCTTGAGGCCGATCTCGTCGTCGCGGGGGTCGGCGTGCGACCGAGGCTCGATCTTGCCGAGAAGGCCGGGCTCACGATCGATCGCGGCGTTTCCGTCAATGCGTACCTGGAAACGAGCGCGCCGGAGATCTTCGCGGCCGGCGACATCGCGCGCTGGCCGGACCCGCACAGCGGCGAGAACATCCGCGTCGAGCATTGGGTGGTGGCGCAATCGCAGGGCCAGACCGCCGCGCGCAACATGCTGGGACAGCGCGAGAAATACGCCGCCGTGCCCTTCTTCTGGAGCCAGCACTACGACATCCCAATCAACTATGTCGGACACGCCGAGAAATGGGATGAGCTGACCGTCGACGGCGACATCAAGAGCAAGGACTGCTTGCTGCGTTACAAACGCGCCGAGCGCACACTTGCGGTGGCTTCGATCTTCCGTGACGTCGAGAGCCTTGAAGCCGAATCTGCGATGGAGCGCGCTTAGGCTTCGAGCAAGAAGCGCCGCGTTTCCTCATCGTCGGGCGCTGCGGGGCCCAGGAGCGTGGTGTCGGGGAAGCGATGCGGCTCGGCGGCAAGGCGGCGCATGACGCGAATGCGTCGCTCATCCGCACCCGGTGCCGTGCTCCAACGAAGTTCGGTCAACCACTGCGTGATACGACGTATCTTGCCGTAGTAGTGTGCGCGAGCCCGCGCGTGATCCTCGATCGCCGAGCGCCAATCCGATGTCGCAAGCAGGCAATCGCGCAGGTGGCGGACGTCCATCAACGCCAAGGACAGGCCGCAGCCGTAGCTTGGATCGTTCGCGCCCGCCGCGTCGCCGAGGAGTACGACGCCGTCGCGGGCGGGATGTTCGACCCAGTGATCGGCGCCGTTGAACTGAGCGATCGGTCCGCCGGCGGTCACCCCGTCGAACCATTCCGGCTGCGCGCCGGTGTCGCGACAGGCGGCAACGAACGATGTGATGTCGTGCTTACCGCTCAGGTGCCGGTTACCTTCGGTTGAGATGTAATAGGCGCGTGCGCGCTTGGCGCCGATGGGCGCGAACAGAAGAAAGTTGTCGCGGCCGCGCACGGCATGAACGGCATCGTCGGGAACGGACGTCCCTTCGAGCAAGCCGCCAACCAGGAACAGGCAATCCGGCGCGCGGCTGGTCGCGAAGCCAGCCCAAGTGCGCATCTGGGAATTGCGGCCGTCGGCGCCGACGATCAAACGCGCGGGCAACGTTTGGCGCTGTCCGTTTGTTTCGATCTGGACGGCAGCGTCGGCGCCGGTGACAATTCCCGTGACGGCAACACCGCGACGAACTTCGGCACCCGCTTGCGCGGCGAGTTCGATCACCACATCCTGCATCGCGGGATGATAGAAGTTGAATGAGCCGACGCGGTGCGGCGCGAGCTCTTTGAAGTTTCGGCTCTGAACGATGGCACCGTTTTGATAAACTTTCCACCAGTCCGTTTGATGGCCGCAGCGCTTCAGCAGCGGTTCATAGATGCCGAGCGTGCGCGCTTCGGTGACGCCCCAACAATGCATCTGTTCACCGCGCACGCGGTCCTTGAATCGGGTTTCGCGCCCGAGGACCAGGACGCGATAGCCCCGCTCAGCCATGTTCTTCGCCAGCGTCGACCCGGCGAGGCCGCCGCCAACAACGAGGAGATCATAGACCATGCATCCCGCCTCAATCGCCGTAATGGACAACGTGCCGCAAATTCCCTTCCATCATCTGCGATCGAACAGCGGCCCCAGGTTCCGATCGCTCAGGGCGTGGTCGATCACTTTGCGCATGACGCTGGGCAAGGCAAATCGCGCGAGTTCGCCCAGTGGCGCCCATTCGCCAGCCCCGTTCGCTTGACCGCGGGCGACGCCGTCGGCGCGGTAGACTTGAAGCTCAAGCTCGAAGTGGGTGAAGCCGTGGCGCACCAAGCCCGGGAGCTTGCGGTATTTCGCCTTCGCGGGCGCATGCGCCAGCGGTTCGGGCGGAAAGCGCTGTTCCCACGGGCTCATCGGAGGCTCGTGCATGCCGCCGAGGAGGCCCTTCGGCGGGCGGCGGCGCAGCAGAATCTCGTCCCTCTGTGAGATCAGGATGAAGGCGGCGCCCCGCTTCAGCGGGCGGTCGGGTTTCGCGTCGCGCGCGGGCAGGCTTGCGGCGATGCCCATCGCACGGCCCGTGCAATCCTCCGCCCACGGACAGTTGCCGCAGGCCGGCGATTTCGGCGTGCAGATCGTGGCGCCCAGATCCATCATTGCTTGCGCGAAGTCGCCGGTGCGTTTTTCCGGTGCAAGGCTTTCGGCGATCGCCTTCAGCTCCGCCTTCGCGCCGGGGAGCGGCGTCGTCACGGCGAACAGGCGTGCCAGAACGCGCTCGATATTGCCGTCGACGGGCGCCGTGTGTTTGTCGAAAGCGATCGCGGCGATGG
>JBGOVA010000059.1:0-20349 GCA_041477875.1 Micropepsaceae bacterium
ATCTACAAAGCGCGCGGGCTGACCAAGGTCTATGTGTCGGGCGAGGTCGAAGTGCGCGTGCTCGCCGGCCTCGACCTCGACATCTCGGACGGTGAAATGATCGTTCTGCTCGGGCCGGCCGGGCGGACGGAAGCATGAGCAGCAAGAAACCAACCGTCGACGCCGAGCTGGAAAATCTACAGCGCCAAACGTTTGACTATTTCTTGCATGAAACGAATCCAGCCAACGGCCTCGTGATCGACAAGACGGCACCGAATTGGCCTGCGAGCATCGCTGCCACGGGCCTTGCGTTGGCGGCGTATACGGTCGGGGTGGAGCGTGGTTTCATGTCACGTGCAGCCGGGGCGGAGCGAACGCTTGCGACGCTGCGTTTTTTCTGGAACAGCCCGCAAGGCCCCGAGCCCGACGCAACCGGCCACAAGGGATTCTACTATCATTTTCTCGACATGCAGACCGGCCGTCGCGCGTGGCAGTGTGAGCTTTCGACAGTGGACAGCGCGTTCTTGCTGGCCGGTGCGTTGGCGGCAGGGAAGTATTTCGACGACAGCGCAGCAGGCGAGAGCGAAATTCGTGCCCTCAGCGACGCACTCTATCGCCGCTCGGATTGGCAATGGGCACAAAACCAGGGCGCCACGGTTACGCACGGTTGGAGGCCTGAAAGCGGTTTCCTCGAATACCGCTGGAAAGGCTACGATGAAGCTCTGTTGCTCTACGTCCTGGGTCTCGGTTCACCGACCCATCCTCTGCCGGAAAGCAGTTACACCGCATGGACCTCTTCCTACCGGTGGGAGCAATCTTACGGGCATCACTATCTCTACGCGGGGCCATTGTTCACGCACCAACTGTCCCATGTCTGGATAGATTTTCGTGGAATTCAGGACGCCTTCATGCGCGTCAAAGGGATCGACTACTTCGAGAACAGCCGGCGCGCGACTTGCGTGCAACAACGCTACGCGATCGAGAACCCACTCAAGTTCGCCGGCTATGGCGATCACTGCTGGGGAATTACGGCGAGCGAGGGGCCGGGTCCCAACATCATGAAGTTGGATGGCGTTGAGCGCAGGTTCTACGAATATCTGGCGCGCGGTGTGCCATACGGACCCGATGACGGTACGCTCGCACCATGGGCGGTCATCGCATCCTTACCATTCGCGCCCGAAATTGTACTGCCCACGCTCGCCTTCTGTGTCCACCAGGCGAGGTTGACGAAATACAATCGGTACGGCTTCAAGGCTGCATTCAACCCCACACATCCAGGAGAGCCAGGTAATCCCTATGGTTGGTGGGTGTCGCCATGGCATTTCGGACTCAACCAGGGACCGATCGTGTTGATGATTGAGAACTATCGCAGCGGTCTGCCGTGGCAGCTGATGCGAAACTGCTCCTACATCGCGGCGGGACTGCGGCGCGCCGGATTTAGCGGAGGGTGGTTGTAACTAGGGTCATGGTACAAATCTCGCCAATCAACCCTATCCAACGGGAGGACATTTCGCGCATGAAGCTCAGCTTTCTCGGCGCCGCCGGAACGGTCACTGGTTCGAAATATCTGATCGAGCACGGCGGTCGGCGCGCGCTTTTGGATTGCGGCCTATTTCAGGGCTACAAGACGCTGCGCGAACGAAACTGGGCAGCGCCGCCCTTTGACCCGCGCACCATCGATGCGGTCGTCCTCACCCACGCGCACCTCGATCACACGGGATACCTGCCGCTCTTGGTCAAGCAGGGCTTCGCGGGTCAGGTCTATTGCACGGAAGCAACGGCGGAGCTTTGCCGCATCCTTCTGCCGGACAGCGCCCACCTGCAAGAAGAGGACGCGGAGCGCGCCAACCGCAAGCGCTATTCGAAGCATCGCCCGGCGCTGCCGCTCTACGACGCACGCGACGCTGCGCGAGCGCTCGAGCGATTGGCACCCCAACTCTTTACAGCGGAGTTCGCGGTCGCACCCGACCTCAAGGCGACGTTTGCGTCGGCGGGACACATTCTCGGGGCGGCGACGGTCGCTTTGCGCGCGCCAGACGTCAGTATCGCCTTCAGCGGCGACCTGGGCAGGCCGGACGATCCGGTGATGCGCGCGCCCGAGTCCATCGCCGGCGCGGATTACATGGTCGTCGAGTCGACTTACGGCGATCGCCTGCACGATCGGGTTGACCCTCATGAGGGCCTCGGCAAAGTGATCGCGAAGGTGGCCGCGCGGGGTGGGGTCGTCGTCATCCCATCCTTTGCCGTCGGCCGCACGCAGACACTGCTTTGGTGCATCCACCGATTGAAGGCCGAGGGCAAAATCCCGCGTGTCCTTCCGGTCTATTTGAACAGCCCCATGGCGACGGATGTGACCGCGATCTATCACCGCCATCGCACCGAGCACCGTCTCACGCACGACGAGTGCGAGGCGATGTGTCATGCGGCTCAGATCATCAGCTCGGTCGCGGACTCGAAAGCCCTGAACGAGCGGAAGGGACCCATGGTGATCATCGCCGGCAGCGGCATGGCGACCGGCGGTCGCGTCGTTCATCATCTGAAGGCGTTTGCGCCCGATCCGCGAAACGCCATCGTCTTCGCTGGTTTCCAAGCGGGCGGCACGCGGGGTGCCGCGATGCTTGGCGGCGCGCAAACGATCCGCATTCACGGCGAAGATGTGCCGGTGCGGGCCGAAGTCGTGATGCTGAGCAATTTGTCTGCGCATGCCGATTATCGCGAGATTCTCGATTGGCTCGGCCATGTGTCCAAGCCGCCGCGCCGCATTTTCGTGACACACGGTGAGCCCGCCGCATCGGATGCGTTGCGCGCGCGCATCAACCGCGAATTGGGCTGGGACAGTCACGTGCCCGACTATCTCGAGTCGGTCGAGTTGGGAAGCAGTCTGTGAACGAGGTTCGGGAACACGTGCCGGTCATCCGCGCGCGCCGCAGTGGAGGCTCTTTGATGCCGCACATGGTTCTTGCATATCCCGGCAACGATGAGCTGGCGCGCAGCATCGCTGACCGTTCGGGCGCCGACATTGTGCCCCTCGAATTTCGGGAATTTCCGGACGGCGAGATTTATTTGCGGGTGGCAGGCAGTGTCGCGGAGCAGACCGCGGTCATTGCGTGCGGGCTCGAGCGGCCGAATGGCAAGGCGATCGGACTCTTCCTTCTCGCGTCGACCCTGCGCGATCTGGGTGCCAAGCGAATCCTGCTTGCTGCTCCTTATCTGAGTTACATGCGGCAGGATCGCAGCTTTCACGACGGCGAAAGTGTGAGCGCGCGCTATTTTTCCCACTTTCTCTCAGGCTTTCTCGATGGGTTGGTGACCGTCGATCCGCACTTGCACCGGATCCACGATCTCAAGGAAATCTATACGATCCCGACGCGCGTGGTTGCTGCCGCCCCGGCAATCTCGGCGTGGCTTGCGCGGAACGTCGAAGCGCCAGTCCTGGTCGGCCCCGATTCGGAGAGTGAACAGTGGGTCTCACAAGTCGCCGGCGGGGCTAATTGCCCCTATGTCGTATTCGAGAAGAAGCGAGATGGGGACCGACAGGTCGAGGTGTCTTTTCCGGACGTCGCCAAGTTGCGCGGTCGCACCCCTGTGCTGATTGACGACATCATTTCGACCGCAAGGACGATGATTGCCGTGACCGAGCATATCGTCAAAGCCGGGCTTGAGCCCCCGGTATGTGTCGGCGTCCACGCGATATTCGCAGGCAGCGCCTATGAGGACCTCTCGCGGTCCGGCGTAGCGCGGATCGTCACCTGTAACACGGTTCCGCATCCAACGAATGCAATCGATGTTCACCAAGCCGTTGCGGAGAGGATTTCCGAGCTGCTCTGACCGGATGGATTGCGTGCAAAACGCTTGAGCTTGATTTGGCGCAAGTTCCTCTCTGAGCGTCAGCGGCACACTGTGTTGCCCCTCTATAGGAGCGAATGACGTGGTACAGACGCAGGCGAAGGTTCGAGTCGCGGTCAACGGATACGGCGTCATCGGCAAGCGCGTGGCCGATGCGGTCGCGCTGCAAGATGACATGGAGATCGCCGGCATTGCGGACGTGGCGTCGGATTGGCGCATGCAGGCGCTGCTGGCGAAGGGTTTCCGACTCTTTGCCGCTGCGGAGGATCGCGCCGAAGCCATGCGTGGGGTTGGCCTCAAGGTTGCCGGTTCTCTCGACGATTTGCTGGACCGGGCCGATATCGTCGTCGATTGCACGCCAAAGCACATCGCGGCGAAGAACGTGCTTCGATATCGCGAGCGCAACTTGAAGTTCGTCCTCCAAGGCGGCGAAAAGCACGAGGTGACGGGCCACTCGTTTGTGGCCGAGGCGAATTATGCACAAGCTCTGGGCCGTAGCGCGACGCGCGTTGTTTCCTGCAACACGACATCGGTCGTGCGAACCCTGACGTCGCTCAAGCGCGCCGGACTACTGCGCCGAGCGCGCGGCACTTTGCTCCGCCGCGCGACCGATCCGTGGGAAAGCCACGAGGGCGGCATCATGAACACGCTCGTGCCGGAAGAGCAGATTCCGAGCCATCAGGGTCCGGACGCGCAGACCGTCGACCCCGAGCTCGATGTGATCACGATGGCAGTCAAGGTGCCGGAGACGTTGGCGCATCTGCACTACTGGGTCGTGGACCTCACGCGGAAGGCGAGCAGGGACGAGGTCCTAGATGCGTTCCGTACATCCTCGCGCATTGCGCTGATCCGGATGAAAGACGGTCTGACGGCGATCAACACGGTGAAGGAGCTGATGGCCGATACCGGCCGTCCGCGCGACAGTCTGTATGAGGTCGCGCTGTGGGAAGACATGCTCTCCGTCGTCGGCAATGAGGCTTTCTACGCCTATATGGTCGACAACCAGGCGATTGTGATTCCGGAGACGATCGACGCGATCCGTGCGCTAACCGGGCGTGAAGCGCACGGCGGGGCATCGATTGCGAAGACCAACACTGCGCTCGGAATCGGGCTCCCCTTCAAACGCTGAGTTGATCTGGGGCAAGGACCGATGATCGACGACAAGGCAGAGTGCTGTGGCCGCGTTAGGACGCGGTGAAACGGAAGGAGCACCACCATGGACGCCATCGATCCGGTCTGCGGCATGTCCGTCGAGACGACCAAAGCGGCCGCGCAGGAGGCATTTCAGGGCAAGACCTACTATTTCTGCTCGACCCATTGCCGCGATGAGTTCAAGAAGGTACCGCAAAAGTTTACGAGCGCGGCAGCTAAGCCGATGGGCTGCTGCGGCGGGCACGAGCACTGAGCCCGTCGCCGACCTCGACCACGAGCCAAGCGGGCCAGCGAAGGACCGGCATGGACAGCACTCACCACGACCATAATCACCAGCGGCGCGAACCAAGCCCAAGCGCCGCCCCTTCGCCCACATCCACCGGTACCAGCGCGGTCATCGATGTTGGCGATATGCTGTCGGCGCTCGACGAGCACGTCGTTGAGAACGTCGTTCGAGCTCAGCCCGGTGTTCTCGAAGCGACCGTAAACCGCGCCGCGGGCCGGGCAACGATCAGATTTGATCCGGCCAAAACGGATGTCGCCGCGATCGCAGCAGCTGTGCGCGAGTGCGGGTTCCATTGTCGCGGGGAATCCCTGCCGACGCATCTACGCCGGAGCATGGATGCGCACGCTGAACACGCCGCCGGAAGGCACGCGCCTACGGCGCATGCCGATCACGAGGACATGCATGCTGGCCACGACGCGGCAGCCATGGCCATCGACATGCGCAAGCGATTCGTCGTCGCGCTTGTCTTTGCCGTGCCGCTCTTTCTGCTGCACCCGATGGGGTTACCTATTCCGTCGTTGCCGTTGCCGGCGGGGTGGGACCGCGAACTCGTGATGTTCGCTCTTGCGACCGGCGCCATCGTCTACCCCGTGTGGCCGTTTTTGGTGGGCGCTTGGCGCGCTCTCCGCCGCGGCATTCTCAACATGGCGGTTCTCGTCGTCCTCAGCGTGGGCGCCGGGTATCTGTT
This sequence comes from Micropepsaceae bacterium, assembly GCA_041477875.1. Taxonomy (GTDB): domain Bacteria; phylum Pseudomonadota; class Alphaproteobacteria; order Micropepsales; family Micropepsaceae; genus SZUA-430. The sequence continues at coordinate 5,952 of JBGOVA010000059.1, forward strand.
CAGCATCGGCGCCACATTCATCTACGGCGGACAGCAGTTCTACGAAGCCGCAGCCGTCCTGCTGGTCTTCATTCTGCTCGGCCACTGGCTGGAGATGCGGGCGCGTGCGGGCGCCTCGGAGGCGATCAGGCACCTGCTCGACCTCACGCCGCCGAAAGCCAACGTCGTTCGCCAAGGTCAAGAAGTCGAGATTCCTACGGCGGATGTGCTGGTGGGCGACATTGTGGTGATCCGGCCGGGAAACAAAATTCCTGTCGACGGCGAGATCGTCGAAGGTCAGTCGACGATCGATGAGTCAATGCTGACCGGCGAATCGATGCCGGTGAGCAAGAGCGCCGGTCAGACGGTTGCGGGTGCGACCATCAACAAGAGCGGCGCCTTCCGCTATCGCGCCACCAAGGTCGGCGCCGACACCGCGCTGGCACAGATCGTCAAGCTCGTGCAGGAAGCACAGAACTCCAAGGCACCGGCGCAACTGCTTGCCGACCGGGCCTCGCAATGGCTGGTTCTCGCAGCCATCATCGTCAGCGTCGCGGCATTTTCGTATTGGTACTGGGTCGGCGGATCCACCTTGTTGTTCTCGGTGACCATGGCAATGACCGTCCTCGTGATCGCGTGTCCCGACGCGTTAGGGCTCGCGACCCCGATGGCGGTGATGGTCGGCACCGGCCGCGGCGCAATGAACGGCATATTGTTGAAGAACGCAGTTGCTCTGGAAGAAGCCGCCAAACTCACGGTCGTTGTCTTCGATAAGACCGGCACGCTCACCATGGGCCAACCCGAGGTCGTGGAAACGGTCGTCGCACCGGGCGTCGGCGAGAGCCTCCTTCTTTCGACCGCAGCCGCCATCGAGAAAGGGTCCGATCATCCTCTGGCGCAAGCCGTCCTGCGCAAAGCGGTGGGTCTCGATCTGGCGACGGCGGAAGCGTTCGAGAGTCTCGACGGGCGTGGCGCGAAAGCCCGAGTTGCCGGCGACGAAGTCTTCGTGGGCAACCGTCGGCTGATGGATGAGGCCAGTATCGACGTGAGTCCGCTCGCGGGCGAGGTTGTGCGTTTGGCGAGCGGCGGGCGATCCGTCGTTCATGTTGCGCGCGGCGGACGGCTGATCGGACTCATCGCGATCGCCGACAAGGTGCGGCCCACATCGGCCACTACCGTCTCCAATCTCCAGAGTGCCGGCGTGAAGGTCGCAATGCTGACGGGCGACAACCAAGCGACCGCTGATCGCATTGCCGGCGAGCTCAAGATCGACATTGTTCTTGCCGATGTGCTGCCGGGTCAGAAGGTGCAGAAGTTGAAGGACCTGCAGGGGCAGGGTCATCGCGTCGGCATGGTCGGCGACGGCATCAACGACGCCCCGGCCTTGACTCAAGCCGATCTGGGCTTTGCCATCGGTGCAGGCACGGACGTCGCAATCGAGAGTGCGGACGTTGTCCTCATGCGTAGCGATCCCTTCGACGTCGTCAAGGCGATCCGTCTTTCGCGCGCGACGTTGCGCAAGATGCATCAGAATCTGTGGTGGGCGGCGGGCTACAACGCCATCGCGTTTCCGATAGCGGCGGGCGTCTTCTACCCCTTTCTGCTCAGCCCGGAGATCGCTGCCTTGTCGATGTCGGGGAGCTCGGTGATCGTCGCCGTCAACGCGCTGCTTCTGAAGTGGGTGCGTCTGGAGGGTTTTGTCGCGCAACAGCCCGCCGATACGAAGGGTCCCGCAGTCGATCAAGCGTCCTCTCAAGCTGCGCAATGAGCGGCCCATCTTCACGGCTGATCACTCTAGCGATGAACCCGGCGGTCGACGTGTCGACGTCGGTCGGCCATGTCGTTCCTATCCGCAAAATGCGTTGCAAGGCCGCCAAGCACGATCCCGGAGGCGGCGGCATCAACGTGGCGCGCGTGCTTCGTAGACTCGGCAGCGATGCGCTCGCGATTTACGTCGCTGGCGGCCCGACGGGCGAATTGCTGAAGAGCCTCGTCGAGAGAGAAGGCATCCGCGGCCACGTCGTCAAGATGGCGGGCAACACGCGCGAAGATCTGACGGTCTTGGATGAGAGCACTGGCGAGCAGTACCGGTTTGTCATGGCCGGACCTTCTCTGGGCGAGCGCGAGTGGAAGGCTTGCCTCGATGCGGTCGATTCCTTGAAGGAACCCGCTTCCTTCATCGTGGCGAGCGGCAGTCTGCCGCCCGATGTGCCCGATGACTTCTACGCAGACGTGGCACGCCGCGCGAAAGGCACGGGCGCACGTATCGTGCTGGATACGTCTGCCGCGGCGCTTGCGGCTGCGTTAGATGCCGGTGTGTATCTGGTCAAACCAAACTTGGGCGAGTTGCGCACGCTGACGGGTCGCGCGCTGGAGTCCGAATCGGACCGCGTCGAGGCGTGCCGAGCCCTCGTTGCAAACGGTCGCGCCGAGATCGTCGCTCTGACCATGGCAGAACGCGGTGCTTTGGTCGTGGCGCATGACCGCGCGTGGCACGTGCCGGCGCCGCAGGTGAGACCCGTCAGCACCGTCGGGGCCGGCGACAGCTTCCTCGCCGCCGTCGTCTGGAGCCTCGCGTCGGGACACGATCTCGCGGTCGCCGCGCGATATGGCGTGGCGGCTGGGACCGCCGCATTGTTGTCACCTGGAACCGAGCTCTGCCGCCGGGATCAAGTTGAACGTCTGTTCCCGCAGATCATCGCGCAGGAGGTCGGTCTGTAGGTCGGCTCGTTCAAGCAGTCACCGTGTTCAAGGCTGTAGCCAAACCTGCAGCAGGCGGTAGTTTTCGAAACGCGACGTAGACGAGCCACGCCGAAACCAGCGCGCCTCCGAAACAGAACACCGAGATGTAGGCGTATTGGAAGAAGGCGTAGGTGATCACGACGACCAGCGCGACGAGCGCGCCGAAAACCTTGATGTTCCTGTCGGTGGCCAATAAGAGCGGCGCGATAATGATTGCCAAGTAAATCGCGTATGTCGTGCTCCGGTTCATCAGCCCATCCAGCAATTCCGTGTCCGTGTAGGCAATCGCATAGGGCAGAAACCGTGCTTCGAGCCATCCTTGGTGGACGAAGTAGGGAACATACTGAAGGGCGCCGAGCATCGAGCCCACAACCAAGAACACCAGATACGCGCTTCGCCGGCGCTCTGGCTCGACAAAATACACGGACAGCGGCACCCAGACCGGCCACGCGATCCACGAAAAGAACATGTAGACGAGCGAGGACGCCTCAACCCAAGCTTGATCGCCGCTGCTGCCAGCGACCCAGACGAAACCTTCGGATAATTGTTGAAGCCCGAGCAGAACGGGCAGTGCGCAGATCATGATGTAGCGCTTGTTGACCTTGTAGGCCTGTCGACCCGCGAGGGCGCCCGCCGGGATGAGCAAGGCCGCAGCCGCAAAACTTGCCTCGGCCGAGAAGCACATAGCTTTCCTCCCCGCGTCGCCGCCCGTCACGGCTGACCTGCGTTGTAGCATAATTGATGCAGATCAAGCGTGGTTTTGAGCCATCCTCTAGGCTTGCGCAGATTTCCCGCAGCTGACCTTGGGCGTAGACCGTGACTCTGAATTCTTGGCGGCGTCGTTTGACGAAGAAGACGAGGCGGTCATGATCCGTAACGTGATCGACAGCGCATATGCCGCGGGCGCCAAGGTCGGTCTGCGCGGCCAGGCGCACAGTTTCATTGCCGTGAAGCATAGGATCGCGGCCGCGGAACACGCGTCATGACGATCGTGGTTTTCGAAGCGGAGGAAAGGGAGAGGCTCGGCTTCAGGGGTCTTGCCGCCTCACACGCGCTGACGTTCGTCCAGGCACCGCTGCGCACTGACAATGCGTCCGCGTATGCTGACGCCGACGTGATCAGCACGTTCATCTATTCCGATCTCGGCCGAGCCGTGATCGAGAAACTTCCCGCCGTGAAGCTGATCGCGACGCGCTCCACCGGCACCGACCACATCGACGTCGGCTTTTGCCAAGCAAGAGGGGTTTCCGTCTCGAATGTTCCGACCTATGGCGAGAACACCGTCGCCGAGCATGTGTTCGCTCTCTTGCTGTCGCTCGCCCATCGGTTGCCCGAAGCTGTCGACCGTGCGCGCTCGGGCCACTTTTCGCCGGCGGGTCTTGAAGGCTTTGATCTCGCGGGCAAGACGATCGGCGTGATCGGCACCGGCAATATCGGCCGGCACGTCGTCCGCATCGCGAAGGGATTCGCGATGGACGTGGTCGCGTTCGATGTGAAGCCCGACCGCGCTTTCGCGCGCGACGCGGGCTTTAGCTATCTCAGCTTCGACGAGTTATTGGCGGTGTCGGACGTCATTTCCTTGCATGTGCCGGCGACGCAGCGCACGCACCATCTCCTGTCGGCGGACGCGTTCGCGCGAATGAAGACCAAAGCCGTCGTCATCAACACGGCGCGCGGAAGTCTGATCGACGCCCACGCGTTGATCATGGCGCTTCGCTCGGGAAAGCTCGCAGGCGCGGGCCTCGACGTCTTGCCCGATGAGCCGTTGATCAGGGAGGAGGCCGAACTGATCTGCTCGGTCTTTTCCGGCGAGCACGACTTGCGCGATGTCGTGGCGGATCACATTTTGCTTCATATGCCGAACGTAGTCATCACGCCACACAGCGCCTTCAACACGCGCGAGGCGGTGCTGCGCATCGTCGAAACGACGGTTGCTAACATCGAAGCGTTCGTCCGAGGTGGCGCGCAAAATGTCGTTGCCGGCCCGCCACAGAGTTCCCAACACCCCCTCGAAAACGCAAGAGCCCCAAGTCGGCGCGTTGAGGGTGGCGACAGCAGTTCTCGCCGGCGCAGTTAGACCATTTGGAAAGAGGTGACACATGAGAATTCTGACTTCAGCGATACTCGCTATTGGCTTTGTCGGCATTGCCTTCGCACAGCCCCCGGGGAAGCCTGGCGCCGATCCGCATCATCCGTCCGCGACTGTCGACACACAGGACGTGGGCCCCGGAATGATGGGTATGGTGCAGATGATGTCGGGCATGAACTGCTCGATGATGGGCGGGTACCAGAGGGGTCGCTGGCCTTTCTTAAAACGGAATTGAAGATCACTCAGGCGCAAAGCGCCGCGTTTGACGCCTTCGCCGCGGCCTACAGAGAGTTTGCCGCCTCGCGCCAACAGATGATGAGCACAAGTGGCCAAATGATGGGGCCGGGGTTCGGCGGGATGGGTGCGGGACCTGGGATGGGCGGCCAGAAGTTGGGCGATCGCGGTCCGGCTGCGATGCCGTATCCCGAGCGCATGAGTTCTCGCATGCAAATGATGGAGGGACGCCTCGCGGCAATGAAGAAGCTGCAGGAAGCCGTCCGACCGTTCTATGCGGCGTTGAGTTCCGAGCAGAAAAAGACGGCCGATCAGCTTTTGCCTATGTTCACGATGATGGGTGGAATGATGTGACGGGCGGTGGTGCGTAGGCACGAGCGAGGCGGCTTCCCACGGCTCGTTGCGTAAGACGAGAAACTGCAAGCGCCTCAACTCGTGGCCCTTGTCACCGCTGACGCACGATACGTGTGATGGCAGGAGGCGATGTTTCTCATGACGTTGCTCGATCCCTTCGTTCCGAGAACGCACATTGCCTATTTCTCGATGGAAATCGCGATTCGGCCGGAGATGCACACGTATGCTGGCGGCCTGGGGATTCTCGCGGGGGACACCGTGCGCTCATCTGCGGATCTCGAGCTTCGTATGGTGTTTGTTACGCTCGTCAGTCGCGCGGGCTATTTTCGCCAAAAGATCGACAGCGATGGAAGGCAAACCGAGGAACCAGATTGGTGGGAACCGTCAAAGTGGTGTCAGCCTCTCGACGCCATGGTGGGCGTGCCAATCGGAGGACGGACAGTTTGGCTGCGACCCTGGCTCTACATCCACAGCTGTCCGCATGGCCACCAAATCCCAGTGTTACTACTCGACACCGATCTTGAGCAGAACACCAGCGAAGACCGCGCGCTCTCGCACTATCTGTACGGCGGCGATGAGGCATATCGGCTCAGGCAGGAAATCGTTCTCGGGATCGGCGGTGTTCGGATGTTGCGTGCGCTCGGCTTCGACATCCAGACATACCATCTTAATGAAGGTCATGCGGCACTCCTGACACTGGATCTACTCAAGCGATACAGCGAACCGTCAGACGGGCGGGACTTGCAAGAGCCTCTGTACGACCTCGCGACGGTGCGCCGACAGTGCGTATTCACAACGCATACACCCGTCGAGGTCGGCCACGATCAGTTTCCGTACGATCTGGCAGAGCAATTGTTGCGGGATGATTTGCCGCCGCGCGATGAACTACGCCGGCTTGCAGGTCATGACCGGCTCAACACGACACAACTGGCGCTAAATCTTTCAGGTTACGTCAATGGCGTCGCGCGCCGCCACGCACACACGACCGAAGCGATGTTCCCCGGTTATCGGATACGTGCCATCACGAACGGCGTCCACGCTGGTACCTGGACCCATCAGGCCTTTGCGCGTTTGTATCACGAACATATTCCGCATTGGTGGCACGAGCCGGAACTTCTGGTGCGCGTACTGCAGCTGCCTGACGACGACATCTGGCGCTGCCATTGCGCGGCCAAGCTTGACCTTCTTAAGAGCGTAAAGGAAATCACCGGGCAATCTCTTGATCCCGATGTTCCGGTGCTCGGTTTCGCGCGCCGCATGACGGGATACAAACGACCAACATTGTTGTTCAGAGATATTGATCGTCTGGCAGCACTGGCCACGCGCCATCCCTTTCAAATCGTGCTGGCGGGGAAGGCGCATCCGCGAGATGGCGAAGGCAAGGAGGCGATCCGGCGGCTTCATCAGATGATTGATCGCCTGAGGGGCAGGATTACGTGCGTCTTTCTCCCCGGATACGATATGGACGTCGCGAGAACCGTGATCGCGGGTTGTGACATCTGGCTAAACACGCCGCTGCCACCTCACGAAGCTTCGGGCACCAGCGGAATGAAGGGAGCGCTTAACGGAGTTCTCAACGTAAGCGTGCTTGATGGCTGGTGGACAGAGGCTTGCATCGAGAATGTGACGGGCTGGTCCATTGGATCGGATGGTGACGACGGGCTCGATGAACACCACGCAGCAGCGCTGTACAACAAGCTTGCCGACCCTGTGTTGCCGACCTACTACCAACAGCCGGCGCAATGGCGCTGGATGATGAAGCAGTCTATCGGACACATCGGTTACCACTTCAACAGCCAGCGCATGGTGCGGCGCTACGCGGCAGAGGCATACTTGCGATAGATGGCGGCGCCGCCCAAACAGACCCTGTCTTCGACAGCGACGTTATTCGTCGCAGAGTCGCCACTCAAGTCTCGTAACTGAATTCAACAACGGTCGGCCTCGCCTGCCGTGTCGTCTTGATATCAAGATGAATTGTGAACCTATCCCGACCCTCGAACGGGAAATAGCCGCCAAACGTCTGAGCGCCCGCGATATCCATCGGCTCGAGTTTTTTCGTTGTCCGGCCGATGTGACCTACGCCCTCGACCGTTGCCGTGATCTCGGCATCCACAATGCGTTCAAAAGTCCTGGCATCGAACAGAGCCACGACAATGTGGCGTTGGATCGAGCTGCGTGGCGGACCGCCATGCATGGTGGATTCCGGATGTCCTTGCGGGTGGCCGCGCACGATCGCCGCTGGCATGACGCCGAGATAGACGGAAATGCCGTCTGCGGTCCTCACAAAAGGATCGGTGTCCAACGGCGCGCTGCTGGCGACATTCAAAGCCAACGCCAAGACCAAGAACAGCCCCAAGGATAAAGCGATCGCGAGGTGGTGATACGATCCAAGCACGGGGCGCATCGGTGCCTCCATGAGACGAACGCGCCCTTGTCACACAAAAGTGGCAGATCTTCCTTGAGGCAGATCAAGCCTGACTGACCATGCCGGGATCGCCAGAGCGCTACTTCTTGGCGGCTCGCGACGACCAGTGGATATGCACAATGCGCCAGCCGCCTGGCGTTTGACGCAGCACCATCGTTTCCAGCGTGACGGAGTCGACCGGCTTTCCTTTGGAACTTCCCGAGATGCGTCCTTCGGTCGTCACGTAAGCGAGCTCGCCGAGCATTGTCCCGGTTCGCGCCGTCTGCTCGCTCGTGGTCGCGGCCGAAAACGCAAGATCGCTCTCCAGGTGATGCGCGGCGTACTCAGCCTTGGAACGCTCGACCCAGCCTTGCTCGTAAATTTGAACGTTATCGTCCAGAAGCGCCTGCGCAGCGGCACCGTCGCCCTTCGCCAGCGCCTCGTGAAACGTGTTAGCGATTTCTGCGACGTCCTTAGGCGCTGACCCAGCTGGAGACGGTGGTGCATTCTCGTGAGCGAAGGCGAGGCCTGTCGAAAGCAAGGCAAATAGTGTTGCCGCAACAAACTTCATGATCATTCCCCTGGGCGAGCCCGCGCTAGGCGCGCCCGGTCCGACATTCAATTCGATGCCGCCAGGCGCACAAAGACCATAGCGCCGTCCGGATCGCCATCGTAGGCTCGGCTCGAGCGCGTTCGGGACGAAATTCACGCTGTAGAGGGCGCCAATGCCGAAGCGCAGTGTCTCGGCGACCTGAAAGTCGCGTATCGCGCCCGCAATCTCGACAGCCCCGCTTGGCGACAGATCAGCTCGCCGCGCGCAATCGCAGCAGTCGGCGTGCTGGCGCTTGTGGCCATTCTAGGGGCGTCAGAAACACCGCAAATGAGCTGAGCACCGGCGGCGGTGCGGCAAAGCGGCAAGGTTGGGGCCGATCCAGCATCGGAAGCGGCTCGAGTCGGCGCAAATTGGTTCGATATATGTCCAAGAAGGGCAGGGTGTTTCAGGGCTGCCGGCCGAAATTTGGGACCCAGCCGCCTTTTCGGTAAAGGTTGAAGCGGGCCCCTGCACCCAACCGTCGACATGGCACGTATCAACCGAACCGCACTCATCGGCTCCGACACGCTCTCGCTGAGCGAGGCGCGGCGCGTCGCCATTCGCGCGCAGGGCTTCGGGCCTGAGCGCGACGGCAGCAAAGCGACGCGCGGAGCCATGCTTCGCACGCTCAGACAGATCGGTCTCTTGCAGCTCGACAGCGTCAACGTCCTCGTCCGTTCCCACTATCTGCCGCTCTATTCGCGCCTCGGTCCTTACGAGACCGGCACGCTCGACGCGCTCTCGCATCGCAAGCCGCGCGCCCTCTTCGAATATTGGGGACACGAGGCTTCGCTGATCCCCGTCGAGTATCATTCGCTCTTTCGCTGGCGGATGGAGCGCGCGAAGAGCGGGCGCGAGATGTGGGGCGGGCCATCGCGCCTCGCCAAAGAGCGGCCCGGCTTTATCGCTGCGGTTCTGAGCGAGATCGAAGAGCGTGGCCCCATCGGCGCCGGCGAATTGTCCGATGGCGGACGATCGACCGGAAATTGGTGGGGTTGGAGCGATGGCAAGCGCGCGCTCGAGTATCTGTTCTGGACCGGTCAAGTCACATCGGCGGGGCGGCGAGGGTTCGAACGGCTCTACGACCTCCCCGAACGCGTCATTCCCCAAGCAGCCCTTGCCGCGCCGTTCCCCGGCGAACAAGTCGCGCAACGCCGATTGATCGAGCTCGCCGCAAGCGCCTTCGGCGTCGCAACCGAGGCGGAATTGCGCGACTACTTTCGCTTGCCTCTTGCCGACGCGAAGGCGCGCGTCGCCGAACTGAAGGAGGCGGGCGTGCTGAAGCCGGTATCCGTCGAGGGCTGGAAACAACAGGCCTATCTGCATCGCGACGCGAAGGTGCCTACTGCAGTCTCGATCTCGACGCATGCGCTGATCTCGCCGTTCGATTCGCTGATCTGGATGCGCCAGCGCACCGATCGCCTCTTCGGCTTCCACTATCGCCTGGCGTTCTACACGCCCAAGCACAAGCGCACGCAAGGCTACTACGTGACGCCGTTCCTCCTCGGCGATCGCCTCGTCGCGCGCGTCGATCTCAAATCCGATCGCAAAGCGGGCCGTTTGCTCGTGCTCGGCGGACATGCCGAGGCGGGCGTCGACCTCAAGGACGTTGCAACGCCGCTCAAGGCCGAACTCGAACGTATGGCACGGTGGCTCAGGCTCGAGCGTGTGTCGCTGCGGGGGCGCGGGCATCTCGTGAAGGAGCTCCGCAGGCGCTGAAACTCTCAATGCGCCAAAAGATCTTCGGTCAACGCCTTCTCGCTGAAGCGAAATACGATTTGTGGATCGCACATCAAGAGCTTCTCGTTGCGGCCTTTGTACTCAAGGCAGCTCAAGAGATGGCGAATGACGTTCAGCCGCGCGATTTTCTTGCTGTCGGCCTTGACCACGTGCCACGGCGCCGCATCGTGGTTCGTGTGCATGAACATCGCGTCGCGCGCTTCCGAGTAGTCCTTCCATTTCCTGACGGCCGCCGCATCGATCGGACTGATTTTCCATTGCTTGAGCGGATTGGCTTCGCGTTCCGCCAATCGCTCTTTCTGTTCCTTCTTCGAAATGTCGAGGTAGTACTTCACAAGCTTGATGCCCGAGCGCGCGAGCATCGCCTCGAATTCCGGCGCCTCGTGCAGGAAGCTTTTGTACTCGCCCTTGTCGCAAAACCCCATCACCCATTCGACGCCGGCGCGGTTGTACCAAGAGCGGTTGAACAGCACGAACTCGCCGCCCGCCGGCAAATGCGCGACGAAGCGCTGAAAATACCACGACGTTCGGTCGCGCTCGGTCGGCTTGCCGAGCGCCACCACGCGCGTGTCGCGCGGACTGAGATGCTCGGTGATGCGCTTGATCGTACCGTCCTTGCCGGCGCCGTCCCGGCCTTCGACGATGACCGCCAGGCGTTCGCCGTGCGCGATCAAATTGCGCTGAAACTTCACCAGCTGGACCTGCAGCTCGTAGAGTCGCTTGTCGTAGTCTTTGTCGGAAATATGGTTGCCGTTTTTGTTCGCCATGTCGCGGTCCCAACGTCGAGCGCGTGTTCGCGGGGCCCAAGTTGATCCCATCGCCGCGCAAAGAGAAAGGGGCCGCTATTGAGGCAGCCCCTGATTGATGGATGTTGCGAGACGTTCAGTTATGCGCGCACGAGCAAAGCCTCGGCGATTTTGCCGTGGATGAAGCCGATCACGCGCGCCAGATGCAGCGTGAACAGGACGCCGATCAAGCCCACGATCACCACGCCGACCAATCCCGGCGGTGTGTTCAGCAGCGCGTCGATCTCGGGATAGGCGTCGAGGCGAACGACGTTCTTGCCTGTCGCAAGTTCATAGAAGCCGCCGGCGATCAGCGATCCCGACGTCGCGCCCAACGTCACCGCGAGCGTGAAATAGATGATGCCGAGCGGCATTTGCAGCAGCATGTAGAACAGCGAACCCCACGTGCGTCCGTCGGCGAGCATGCGCTTGATGCGCGTCCACACCGAACCGCCGTCCTCTTGCGTCGGCAGACGTCGCGGCATGCGCACGCCCAGCAGCGCTTCGACGACGCGTCCTTCGACCCAACTGATGACGCGGATGGATCCGATGAAGAGCAGCGCGAAGGGAATGCCGATGATCAGGATGGCAAGCCCGATCGTCAGGCTGACGCCCGTCACCGCCCAGGTGAAATAGAATATGCCGGTGGCAAGCGACAGCAGCATGTAGATGAGCGCGCCATAGGCTTTCGGATCGACCAGCACACCGAACAGGCCGGGCCCGCTGTCGACCGTGGTTTCTTCCTCCGCCCGCGCGGGGAATGGGCTTTTGATCGCTTGTTCCATGGCGATGTACTCCTCGGCCACTTCCTGTGGCGTTCCATAGGTTTCGACAACGCGCGCTAATACGTGCGCTTCCGACTCTTCCGGTGACTGGGCTTGCTCCGCGCGCAGATATTCTTCCGCGTCGGCGAGAGCGTCTTGGATCAACGCCGGCGGCTGGCCGTGCAGACATTTCTTGAGCGCGTCGAGATATGCCTTGATGCTTGCGGGCACGGCGCTGCCGCTCTCAGCCATTGGCGCCTCCAGCCCCGACGATGCCGTCGACGAACCCGCGCAAGTCCGACCAAACGCCGCGCCAGGTTTCCAGCGCCTCGCGCCCTGTCGCCGAGATCGCATAGTAGCGCCGCGGCGGACCCGACAGCGAAACTTCGACCCGGCTCGACAACAGCCCCGCCGCATGGAGGGAACGCAGAACCGGATAGATGGCGCCCTGCTTGAGGAACGACGCCCCGCCGGCCTTTGCCCCGATCTCTTTGGCAATCTGGTAGCCGTACATCTCCCCACCCGTCCGCTCCAGGAGCGCCAAAAGCACCATCGCGGCGATGCCGCTATGAAGCTCCTTACGGAACTTTTTTAGGTGCGCTTCGGCCGAGGTCACCGTGTCCTCCCGTAGGGTCGCCGGGGCGACGCCGTCCTCGGTGACACTGTGCATGCGGTATCATGTAGACGCATATAGTGGGAAGCTCGCACTAGTCAAGCGCTGCAAAGGGTTAATACTACGGGCAAAGGGTTGACGTCACAAAAACGTGGCCGGCGCGCCACCGCGCGGCGACTTTGACGTGGAGAATTCGCCGCTCAGTTGACCCGGGGCGGTGCGTCGATAGCTTGATTACCAAAAGGTGCAGGCCCCGGGGGGAAAAAAGCGTGCGCCGTAGAACTCTGCGCCTCTTCGGCGTCCAGCTTGCTTTTGCGCTTTCGCTGCTTGCCCATGCCGCACCGGCGGCAGCGCAAGACGCCACGGCCTATCGTGTGCTGCGCGACTCCTGGTCCGACGCCGACGAACGGGGATACGGGGAGTTCATCCAAGCGATCGGCAACGCGCAATGCCGCACGATCGACGCCTGCTTGAAGAGCATAGCGAACCCGTTTTCCCGCTCCGACCCGCCCGGCATTACGTTTCACGCGGACTGCGCCGACCTGCCGTATTTTTTACGCGCCTACTACGCGTGGAAGCGCGGCTTGCCGTTCTCGTACATCTCGGCGGTCAGCCCCAAGGGCAACACGAGCGACATCCGCTACACCGCGCGCGGCAACGACATCGCAACGCGGCGCGATATCCTGACGGGCACGACGAGCGGCCTGGACCTGCTTGTCGATCTCAGGAACACGATTTCATCGGCCATGTACCGGCTGCATCCGGACATGGAAGGGACCGATCTCTATCCTGTGCGCATCGACCGCAAGGCGATCAAGCCGGGCTCGGTGCTCTACGATCCCAACGGCCATTTGGCCGTGGTCTACCGCGTCGAGGACGACGGGCGCGTTCTCTACATCGACGCCCACCCCGACAATTCGCTGACGCGCGGCACATACGGCCGCAAATTCGTGCGCTCGTCGCCCGGCATGGGCGCGGGCTTCAAGAACTGGCGGCCGTCCAAACTGACAAATGCGGCGAAGGCGCCCGACGGCACATTCCTCGGCGGCACGGTGACGTTCGCAAAGAATGCGGACCTGCCGGACTATTCGACCGAACAGTTCTTCGGAAACGTCGCGCGCCCCGCCGATCGGGAATGGGCGAGCGGTAGCTTCGTCCTCGAAGGTCAGCCCGTCGACTACTACGACTACATGCGCGCGAAGATGGGCGGCGGTTCGCTGGCGTACGAGCCGTTGCAAGAGTTGCGCAACATGATGCGCGCGAACTGCGAGGACTTGCGCTATCGCGGCGAAGCCGTCGATCTCGCGATTCAGCGCGGCATCCAATTGAAGCCTCAGCCGTACCGCTTGCCGCCCAACATTTACGGCACGGAAGGGGAGTGGGAAGAATTCTCCTCGCCCTCGCGCGACGCGCGGCTCAAGACCTCGTTCAAGGAATCGCGCGATCAAGTCCAGCGCTTCGTCGAATGGCATGCCGCAGGCGATCGGCGCATCGTCTATCAAGGGAGTGATCTCTTGATGGACCTGCTTCTGACCTACGATCAAGAAGCGTCCGCCTGCACGATCACGTATCTGCGCTCGAACGGCACGCCCGTGCAACTCGGCTATGAAGAGGCGCGCCGGCGCATGTTCTTATTCTCCTTCGATCCATATCACTGCATCGAACGCCGCTGGGGCGCGAGCCAGCCGGCTGAACTCATGACCTGTCGCGACGACCCATTCAAATCGGACTGGTACCTAGCCGAGCAAAGTCTGCGCAATCAGATCGATCGTACCTATGAAGCGCGCATGGACTTTGCGCTGCCGGACCTGAAGCAAGGTCCGGGCCCCGGCCGCGGTATTGCCGCTCCGCCTGACATCGACACGCGGGGCTACCTGATAGCGGCGATCGCCCAGCGCAACACCATGCGATTGCCGCCGGCACCTGCTCCGGTTTCACACTGAAGTTGTTCGGGTTGGATAACTAGAGCATTTTGATCCGACAATGAATCGGAGGGGATTCCCGTAGCGCGCGGGTAGGAGGATTCTGCCTTTGGATCGATTGATTCGGAGGCAAGGCCATGACGCGGGCTTATTCGATGGATTTGCGCGAGCGGGTAATCG
>JBGOVA010000210.1:0-7223 GCA_041477875.1 Micropepsaceae bacterium
GACGAGAGTTCGGGCACGATCAAGAAGCGCTTCGATGCGATCGGGGTCGAGTCGACCGAGACCAACCGGCGCGACTACCGCGAGCTGATGTTCCGGACGCCGGCGATGCGCGAGTTCATCTCGGGCGTCATTCTCTACGACGAGACGATCTGGCAGGACGCAGCCGACGGCACCCCACTCGTCAAAATCATCGCGGATGCGGGTGCGGTGCCCGGCATCAAGGTCGACGAAGGGACCGAGATGCTGCCCGGTTCGCCGAAGGAGCTGATCACCAAAGGACTCGATGGGTTGTCGAAGCGTCTGCCGAAATACTACGAACGCGGTGCGCGCTTCGCGAAATGGCGGGCGGTGATCGACATCGGTCCGGGGTTGCCGAGCTTCAATTGCCTGCATGCGAACGCGCACGCGCTGGCGCGGTACGCGGCGCTCTGCCAGCAGGCCAACATCGTGCCGATCGTCGAGCCCGAAGTGCTGATGGACGGCGATCACGATATCGACGCGTGCTATGCGGTGACGGAGTGGGTGCTGAAGGAGACGTTCCAGGAACTCTATTATGCGAACGTGAAGCTCGAAGGCATCGTGCTGAAGCCCAACATGGCGATCTCGGGCAAGAAGTCGGCGAAGAAGGCCTCCGTCGCCGAGGTCGCCGAGAAGACGGTCAAAGTGTTGAAGGCGTGTGTGCCGTCTGCCGTGCCGGGCATTGCGTTCCTGTCAGGCGGGCAGTCGGACGAAGAGGCGACAGCGCATCTCGACGCAATGAACAAGCTCGGGCCCTTGCCGTGGAAACTCACCTTCTCCTACGGTCGCGCCTTGCAGGCCGCGCCGCAGAAAGCGTGGGCGGGCAAGAAAGACAACGTGACCGCGGCCCAGCGCGCGTTCGGACATCGCGCGCGGATGAACGGGCTTGCGGCACTGGGCAAATGGGCGCCGGCGCTTGAGAAGGAGGCGGCCTGATCCGCTGTCGCCTCTATCTCATCACCCCGCCGCGCATCGAGCTTGGCGCGTTCAGCGATGCATTGAAGCGCGGGCTTGAAGGCGGCGACGTGGCTTCACTGCAGCTTCGCCTTAAAGGCGTTTCTGACTCCGAGATTCTGAACGCCGGCGAGGCGCTGATGCCGATCGCGCAGCGTGCGGGCGTTGCGTTCATCGTGAATGACAGGCCCGACCTCGCGAAGAGGCTCGACGCGGACGGGGTGCATGTGGGGCAAGAAGATGCGCGCTATGCCGAAGCGCGCGCTCTGCTGGGACCCGACAAGATCATCGGCGTGACGTGCCACAACTCGCGCCACCTCGCGATGGAGGCGGCGGAAGCGGGGGCCGACTACGTCGCGTTCGGGGCGTTCTATGCGACCACGACGAAAGACCCGAAGACGCAAGCGGACCCCGAGATTCTGACCTGGTGGCAGGAGATCATGCAGGTGCCCTGCGTCGCGATCGGCGGGATCACGGTCGAGAACGGGGGCGTGCTGGTCGGGGCGGGCGCGGACTTCCTCGCCGTCTCCAGCGGCGTGTGGGACCATGCCAAGGGTCCGCAGGCGGCCGTCGCCGCATTCAACAAGCTCTTCGATTCCCTCGCGAAATAGGCATGTTTGGCGCATTGAAGGGGGCTCGCGGGGCTGATACGGTCCCGCGCAAATTCGGGGCGGGCGACCGCCCCTTCTCATTTCCGGAACTCGCATGAAAATCGCAGGCAACGAAATCAAACCGGGCGCCGTCATCGAGCATGACGGGTCGCTGTGGGTCGCGGTGAAGGCGCAAGCGGTGAAGCCGGGCAAGGGCGGCGCTTATAATCAGGTCGAACTGAAGAATCTGTTCGACGGGCGCAAGCTCAACGAGCGGTTTCGTTCGGCCGAGACGGTCGAGGCGATCGAACTCGATTTCAAGAGCTACACGTTCCTGTTCGAGGCCGGCGAGATGCTGACCTTCATGGACAAGGAGACGTTCGACCAGATCGAGATCCCGAAGGATTTCGTGGGCGAGCGCGCGGCGTTCCTGCAAGACGGGATGGACGTGAAAGTCGAATCCTACGAGGGCAAGCCGATCAGCGTGCAGCTGCCGCAGAACGTTTCGCTGACCGTGGTCGAAGTCGACCCCGTCGTGAAGGGCCAAACGGCCGCGTCGTCGTACAAGCCCGCAAAGCTCGAGAACGGGGTGCGCGTGATGGTGCCGCCCTTCATCGAAACCGGCACGCGGATCGTCGTGTCGACCGACGACGTCACTTATCTGCGACGCGCGGAATAATCGCAACGATGGCCATCAACTCGCCGCTGATGAATGTGATGGTCGCCGCGGCGCGCAAGGCAGGGCGTGCGCTGATCCGCGATTTCGGCGAGGTCGAGAACCTGCAGGTCTCGCGCAAGGGTCCGGCCGATTTCGTGACGCAGGCCGACACCAAGGCCGAACGCATCCTCAAAGACGAGCTTTCGCGCACGCGGCCGCATTACGGCTTCGTGATGGAGGAATCGGGCGTCATCGAGGGGCCCGACAAGACGCATCGCTGGTTCATCGATCCGCTCGACGGCACGACCAATTTTTTGCACGGCGTGCCGCATTTCGCGGTGTCGATCGGGCTCGAGCGCGAGGGGTACCTCGTCGCGGGGCTCGTCTTCAATCCCATCACCGACGACATGTTCATGGCCGAGAAGGGTCAGGGCGCGTGGCTCAACGAGCGGCGGCTGCGCGTTTCGGCGCGGCGCGAGTTGAACGTCGCGCTGATCGCGACCGGCATTCCCTACAAGGGCCGGCCGGGGCATGAGGCGTTCTCAACTGAACTCACGCTTATGATGAACGAGGTTGCCGGGGTGCGCCGGTTCGGGGCGGCGGCGCTCGACCTCGCCTGGGTTGCGGCGGGGCGGTTTGACGCGTTCTGGGAGCGGGGCTTGTCGCCCTGGGACGTCGCCGCGGGGATCGTGATCCTGCGCGAGGCCGGCGGCCAGGTGACCGACCTTACCGGCGGGCACGACGTGCTTGAGGGCGGGGCGATCCTTGCCTCCAACACCCAGCTTCACGCGCCCCTGCTGAAATTGCTGGGCGGCGCCCACGGGGCGTGAACTCCGGAATCGGATCGGGTATCCTCCCAAGCATGCGAGTCAGTTTGGTTCTTGCGTCTTTGTGTGTCGCGTGCGGCGCTGCCCACGCGGAAAACGCGACGCCGCCGGCCGACCAATCGGGCGTCGTCGTCAACATGGATGCCCTGCCCGTTCCGATTCCGCGCGCGAAGCCGTCGCCCGAGGCGATGAGGCCGCTCGCACAAGTGCGTCCGCGCGCCAAGCCCGCGTTCGAAACATCCGCTGCGGAGGCGACCGAACCCGCAACGGCTGTGTCCATCATTCCGCTGCCGCGCGCGAAGCCGGCGATGGATGTCGCCGCGCTCGTGCCGGCAACGGCGCCGGTGGTGCGGGCGCATCCTGTGGTGGAGCCGGGGGATCAGCCGGCAGCGCCGACGCCACCGCCGGCGGCGCCCGTCGTGATCGTCAGCGCACCGGTCACGGACACGAGCATCGGCGTTGAAATCAGCGGCGTCGCGCAACAGACGGGACCTTCGAAGCCGATCAATCCGATCGAAGGGTTCGCCGTCTTGAGCCGCGTGCGATTCCAGAACGGCAAAACGGTTATTCCCGAGCAGGCGCATGCGACGCTCGACAGTTTGGCGCAGCGCTTGCTCACGTCGCGCGAACGCGTGCGGCTCGCCGCGTTCAGCGGCAAGGCCGGCGACGGGTCGAGCGATGCGCGGCGCCTCTCACTCGCGCGGGCGCTCGCGATCCGCGCTTATCTGGTCTCGAAGGGCATCGCGATCGACCGGGTCGACGTGCTCGCCTTTGGCGGCGCGACCGACGGCATCAGCGACCGCGTCGACGTGCTGGTGCGCGGGATTTAGCGGGGTCAATCGCCGTCGACGGTTCGAATCTCGACGTTGTACGCATCCTCAGGCGGCCGCTCCAAGCGCGTCTCGAATGCCAGCCAATCTCGAGGGCCGATGCGCGGCTGAGCCAACTGGGCCGTCCAATGAAAGAACTCGCGGCTTTCTTTGTCGCGCAAACCGAAGCGGACTTTCGGACTTGGGCGTTCGCTGTCGCCGTCGTTGATGACGTCACCCTCGATCAGCAAGACGAGCGTGTCGCCTTCAATATCCATTCTCACGACTGCGTCGAGCCTCCACCCCAGCGCCGGGGTCAGCGTCAGTGTCGGAGCGGCTCTGTCGGTCGCGGGCAGCGGCGGGTCATCCGCACGGGCGGCGGTCAGTGCGGCGAGGATCATGGCGACGGCAAGGAACGCGCGCATTCCGATCATCCCCTTCCCGTTCTATTCCGCGGCGAGCCCCGCGAATTGCAGACGTGCGAGGCGCGCGTAGAGGCCGCCGCCGGCGACCAGATCCTTGTGCGTACCTTGGGCCACGATGCCGCCGTCGTCCATGACGACGATGCGGTCGGCGCGCTGGACCGTCGCCAGGCGGTGCGCGATGACGATCGTCGTCTTCCTCTGCATCAGGTTTTCGAGCGCGATCTGCACCAGGCGTTCGCTTTCGGCGTCGAGCGCGCTGGTTGCTTCGTCGAGGAGGAGGATCGGCGCGTCGCGCAGGATCGCACGGGCGATCGCCACGCGCTGGCGCTGGCCGCCCGACAGCGTCACGCCGCGCTCGCCCAGATAGGTGTGATAGGCCTTCGGGAGCTTATCGATGAATTCGGCGGCTTGCGCGGCTTCGACGGCGGCGCGGATTTCGGCTTCGCTGGCATCCGGGCGGCCGTAGCGTACGTTCTCGAACGCGGTGTCGCCGAAGATCACCGTTTCCTGCGGCACGAGCGCGATGCGCGCGCGCACGTCGGAGGGCGACGCGGCTTTGATGTCGACGCCGTCGATCAGGATGCGGCCCGATTGCGGATCGAAGAAGCGCTGCAGGAGTTGGAACACCGTCGTCTTACCGGCGCCGGAAGGGCCGACGAGCGCGACGGTTTCGCCGGGCTTGATCTCCAGCGTGAAATCCTTCAACGCCGAGATACCGGGGCGCATCGGATATTCGAACGTCACATGCTCGAAACGCACGGCGCCGCGCGCCGGCGCGGGGAACGACACGGGCTTCGGCGGCGCTTCGATTTGCGGCTTCGTTCTGAGCAATTCCATCAAGCGCTCGGCGGCTCCCGCGGCTTGCAAGACTTCGCCCCACACTTCCGACAGCGCGCCCAACCCCGAAGCCACCATCACCGCGTAGAATATGAACTGAATCAGCTGGCCCGCCGACATCGTGCCCGACAACACCGCTTGCGCGCCCATCCACAACACGCCGACGATGCTCGAAAATACGAGCACGATGACGAGCGCGGTCATGCCGGCGCGCGCCCGCACGCGCCGAATGGCGGTCGCAAACGTCGTTTCAACGATCTTGTCGAAGCGCGATCGGTCGATCGGCTCATGCGTAAACGATTGCACGGTCTGCACCGCGTTGATCGTCTCGGACGCATACGCGCTGGTATCGGCGACGCGGTCTTGGCTCGCCCGCGAAAGATTGCGCACTGTGCGCCCCAAAACGATGAGCGGCACCACGACCAGTGGCACGGTGATCAGGACCATCCCCGTCAACTTCGCGCTGGTGATGAACAGCATCGTCAGCCCGCCGATCATCATCAGCATGTTGCGTAGCGCAATCGAAACGCTGGATCCGACCGCCGTCTGGATCAGCGTCGTATCGGTCGTCAGCCGCGACAACACCTCGCCCGTGCGCGTGACCTCGAAGAACGACGGACTCAAGCTCAAGATATGTGTGTAAAGCGCCTTGCGAATGTCGGCGACGATGCGCTCGCCGACCCAGGTGACGAAGTAAAAGCGGATCGCGGTCGCAAACCCCAGCACCACCGCGACGGCGAGAACGAATAGGAAATACCGGTCGATCAGCCCGGCATTCTCCTTCGAGAAGCCATGATCGACCATCTGCTGCACGGCGCGCGGGATGACGAGTGTGGCGCCCGTCGACAGCAACAGGAACCCGGCGGCCCCGGCAATCATGCCTTTGTAGGGCGCCATAAACGGCCAAAGCTGGCGCAGAACGCGAACGTCGCGGCCTTTGCTGCGGCCTTGCGCCTCACGGGCGACGGCGGCGGCGAATTCGGCGCCCGGGTTTTCGCTCAAGATCGTCTCATTGGAAGGTTCGCGACTATATGGCACCGGGGCGGTGTGCTTGCCAGCCTTGGCACCCCGGTTTTCCGCGGTCTTGCGCGCGCCAGGGGTTTTGGCTATATCCGCCCGCTCTTTCGCGCGCGTTCCTCAAGGCCTGCCAGATGAAAAAAGACGGTCATCCCGATTACCACCACATCACCGTCGTCCTGAACGACGGGACGAAGTACCTGACGCGCTCGACCTGGGGGGCAGCCGGGGACGTGATGACACTCGACATCGACCCGACGACGCACCCCGCCTGGACCGGCGGCGGCCAGCAGATACTCGACCGCGCGGGCCGCGTCTCGAAGTTCAACAAGAAGTTCCAAGGCATGGGCGTCGGCAGCAAGAAGTGACGTCCTCATTAGAGGAAGTCATGGTCAGCGTAGGCTGACCATCCATGCCTCGTCTTTCGCAAAACCGCTAAGGCGTCGGTGGTCCGCGAAGGCCACGGCTGTCCGGTTAAGCGCGCAAACAAAAATAATCGTCATGGCCGGCCTTGAGCCGGCCACCCAGTGGCCGCGCGTCGGCGCGGCCGAGAGACTCTGCGTGATGCCTCCAGGGCGCACGTCCTGGCATAGCCACAATTCGATCATGCCGCCGCGAAATCATTGGCGATCCGATGGCGCGGCTGGAGAGGCACATGAAGGAGTACGGCGGCTGGGTCTACCTGCTTGCCAGTAAGCGCAACGCCACGCTCTACGTCGGCGTCACGAACAATCTCGTCTCGCGCATCGCCGCGCACAAAGACGGGGTGGGCTCGAAGTTCACACGCAAGTACGGCGTCACCTCGCTCGTCTGGTTCGAGCTCCACGATCGCATCGAAAGTGCGATCCAACGCGAGACTTCGATCAAGCGCTGGCCGCGAAAATGGAAGCTCGACCTGATCGAGAAGAACAACCCGGATTGGTGTGACCTGTATGAGGAGCTGACGGCAACCCCGCCATTGCCTGCGTGGGCGCGGTGAGCTGAGCGCCGTCCAGCGAAAGTCTTTCGGCCGCGCCGACGCGCGGCCACTGGGTGGCCGGGTCAAGCCCAGGGCTGTCCGGTTGAGTTCAAGAACAAAAATATCCGTC
>JBGOVA010000067.1:0-19333 GCA_041477875.1 Micropepsaceae bacterium
ATGCCGGCCGATGCCGTCCTGCTCGACGCGCCTTGCACAGCCACCGGCACGGTCCGCCGTCACCCCGACGTGCTCTGGCGCAAGGGCGTGTCCGACGTTCTGGCACAATCCGACCTTCAGCGCCGCCTCCTCGCCGCGGCGGCCGAGATGGTCAAACCGGGCGGCACGCTTCTCTACTGCGTGTGCTCGCTCTCGCGCGAAGAAGGCGAAGATGTCGTCGCCGGTTTCCTCGAATCGCATCGCGCCTTCGAACGCGCGCCCGTGTCTCCCGTGGAACTCGCGGGCGAGGCGCAGTTCGTGACGGCCCAAGGCGACATGCGCACATTGCCGAGCCATTGGGCGGATAAAGGCGGTCTCGATGGTTTCTACGCGTGCCGCTTGCGGAGAACTGCCTGAGGCCCCCTCACGTTGATTGCGTGAAACCTTGTGAATCGCTAAAGCGAGGCCAATGAAACGCACGCCAAAACTCGCGCCGTCGATTCTCGCTGCCGATTTCGCCAGGCTGGGCGAAGAAGTGCGCGCCATGACGGAAGCGGGGGCCGACTACATCCATGTCGACGTGATGGACGGCCACTTCGTCCCGAACCTCACGATCGGCCCGCAAATGGTGAAGGCTTTGCGGCCCCACACCAAGGTTCCCTTCGATGTCCACCTGATGATTTCACCCGTCGACGCCTTCGTTAAGGAGTTCGCGGACGCCGGCGCCGACATCATCACCGTGCACCCGGAAGCGGGTCCCCACATTCACCGCACGCTCCAACTGATTAAGAATGCCGGCAAAAAAGCCGGTGTGGCTCTCAATCCGGGTTCACCCATTTCCTCAATCGAGCATATCTTGGGCGACATCGATCTGATTCTCGTGATGACCGTCAATCCGGGATTCGGGGGGCAAAGCTTCATCGATTCGCAGCGCGCCAAGATGCGGGACGTGCGCGCAATGATCGATCGATCGGGCAGAGCCATCGAGTTGGAAGTCGATGGAGGTATCAATGGGCAAACCGCTGCCCTCGCTGTCGAAGCAGGTGCTGACGTCCTTGTCGCTGGAACCGCCGCCTTTGCAGGTGGACCATCCCGCTATCGCGACAACCTCCGTCAACTCCGCGGCGGCTGAACAGAAGGTCGCCGGCGAAACGCCGCCCGCGTTCAAGCTCGACTTGCGCGCCCATGCGCGCGACCTGATCGCCGGCGCAGGCGACGTCATCGCCGCGACCGCCGCGCGTCAGCTCTATCGCACGAAATACTGGCAGCGTTCGCTCTCAGGGCCGGCGCCTGACCGCGTGCTCGTCCATCCGCGCTGCTTCTATCGCAAGAGCCTCGCCGAAGCCGAACTCCTGCTCATGGGTCGCTTCCGCCTGCCGGGCGGCGACGCGACGGCACGCGACGGCTCGCCGTTTTTCATCAAAGCGCCGAGCGAACTCTGGCTCGAGAGCCTGCATAGCTTCCATTGGCTCCGTCATTTCGACGCCGGCGGTTCCGAGCCGGTGCAGGAACATCTGCGCCAGCTGATCGCCCATTGGGTTCGCGCCCACGGCACGTGGGCTGAACTTGCTTGGCGCCCGCACGTCCTCGCACGGCGCCTCATCACGTGGGCGAGCTTCGGACGCTTGATCCTCACCAACGCGGACGTCCTCTTCCGCTCGCGCGTGCTGCTGTCGATGGCTCGTCAGGCGCGGCACCTTTCGAAGACCGCACGAACCGCCGCGCCGGGCTTGCCGCGCATGACCGCCGCAATCGGTCTTGTTCAGTCCGGCGTCTGCTTGCCCGACGGCGACTGGCGCGTGACCAAGGGCCTGCACATGCTGGCCGAGGAACTCGGCACCCAGATCCTTCTCGACGGCGGCCACGTCTCCCGCAACCCCGAAGCCATCCTTGCCATCGCAAGCGACCTGCTGTCGCTCGTCGATGCGATGGTTCAGCGCGATTTGATCATCCCCGCCACCATCCGCCGCGCCCTCGACCGCATGATGCCGATGATCCGCTTCATGTTGCACGGCGACGGTAGGCTCGCGCTCTTCAACGGCAGCACCGAAGCCGCCGACGGCTGGGCGCAGACGTTGCTTTCCTACGATCGCGGCCGCACCAGCACGCCGTCTGTCGCTACGCAGTCGGGCTATCACCGCACGACGTGCGGATCGACGCTCCTCATCGCCGATGTGGGCCTTGGCGCTCCCGGTCCGGTGTCCACGCGCGCGCATGCCGGCTGCCTGTCGTTCGAGTTGAGCGCGAGCGACGAACGCATCATCGTCAATTGCGGCGCCTCACTGTTGAAGGGCGTCGAGTGGGAACAAGCGATGCGGGCGACGGCCGCGCATTCGACGGTGACGATCGCCGACACCTCGTCCGCGCATATCGTCAACGGCCGCCTGGCTTTGCGGCTTTTGGGCGCGCGCTTGGTCGAAGGTCCGACCCGCGTCGAGGCCAAACGCAGCGAAACCGAAGACGGCATCCTCCTCGAGGCAAGCCACGACGGCTACGCAAAGCCGTTCGGCCTCGTGCACGAACGCCGCCTGTTCCTGTCGCACGACGGCACCGACTTCCGCGGCGAAGACAAATTGGTGCCGCGCGATGCGGGAACCTCGCCGCGCCGCTTCGCCGTGCGCTTCCACCTGCATCCCACGGTCAAAGTGACGCGCAGCGCCGACGGCACCGGCGCGCTTTTGACGCTGCCCAGCGGCGCGACATGGCGTTTCCGCGCCGATGCCGCTCTCGATATCGCCGACGGCGTCTATCTCGGCGCCGGCGACGCCATCCGAAAGTCGCATCAACTGGTGCTTTCGGGCGTTTCGGGCGCGGAAGCGGTCGCGATCAAATGGGCCTTCAGACGCGCCAACGACCGCGACGCCGAGCCTCTTGTGAATTGAGACATTCCATCACTTGGGACGCGGCGCGCCCCGTGCTATTGCGCGCGCGAATTGATGGAAAAGGCGTCCCGCATGTCATCCCCCGTGTCGCGTCCGGTCCGTCGGGCGCTCCTTTCCGTTTCCGACAAGACCGGCCTGGTCGCGTTCGCTGAGAGCCTGGCCAAGCTGGGCGTCGAGCTGATCTCGACCGGCGGCACCGCGAAGTCTCTGTCCGACGCCGGACTGAAGGTGACTGACGTCGCGAGCGTCACCGGCTTCCCGGAGATGATGGACGGACGCCTAAAGACGCTGCACCCGCGCATCCACGGCGGATTGCTCGCGCTGCGCGACGAGCCGTCCCACGCCAAGGCGATGAAGGAGCACGGCATCGAAGGCATCGATCTGCTGGTGAGCAACCTCTATCCCTTCGAAGAAACCGTGGCGCGCAAGGCTTCCTTCGACGAAACGATCGAGAAGATCGACATCGGCGGCCCCGCGATGATCCGCGCGGCGGCAAAGAACCACGGCTACGTCGCCGTCATTGTCGACGTCGAAGACTACGCGGCCGTTCTCGCAGAACTTCAGTCGAGCAAGGGCGCATTGTCGCTCGACACCCGCAAGGCGCTGGCTGCGAAAGCCTATGCGCGCACCGCCGCGTACGACGCCGCTATCTCGAATTGGTTCGAGGCTGAACTCGCCTACGGCAAAAAGCCCGAAGACCGCAAGCCGCCGCGCCGCTTCGCGCTCGGCGGCAGATTGAAACAAAGCCTGCGCTACGGCGAGAACCCGCATCAATCGGCCGCGTTCTACGTCACCGGTGAAAAGCGCTACGGCGTTTCAACCGCCGAACAGGTCGGCGGCATGGAACTTTCCTACAACAACATCAACGACACCGATGCGGCCTACGAAGCCGTCGCCGAATTCGATGTGAAGGCCAGCGCCGCGGTCGCCATCATCAAACACGCAAACCCCTGCGGCGTCGCCACCGCCGCGACGCTGACAGAAGCCTACGCGCTGGCCTTGCGCTGCGATCCGGTCAGCGCGTATGGCGGCGTCGTCGCCTGCAACCGCACGCTCGACGGTGCAACGGCCGAACAGCTTGCGAAGATCTTCACCGAGGTCATCATCGCGCCGGATGCCGACGCCGACGCGCGCCGCATTCTGAGCGCCAAGAAAAACCTGCGTTTGCTCCTCGCCGGCGGCTTGCCCGATCCGGCGGCGGAGGGGGCGACCTTGCGCACCGTCGCGGGAGGCTTCCTTTTGCAGTCGCGCGACAACGGGCGTGTCGCCGCGAAGGAACTGCGCGTCGTCACCAAGCGCAAACCGTCGGAGCGCGAGATCGCCGATCTCATCTTCGCCTTCCGCGTGGCCAAGCACGTGAAGTCGAACACGATCGTCTATGCGAAAGACGGCGCCACCGCCGGCATCGGCGCAGGCCAGATGAGCCGCGTCGACTCCGCGCGCATCGCCGCCTGGAAGGCGCAGGAAGCGGCAAAGGCCGCAGGCCTCTCGGAGTCGCTCGCGAAAGGTTCGGTGGTCGCCTCCGATGCCTTCTTCCCCTTCGCCGACGGCTTGATCGCGGCGGCGGAGGCGGGTGCCACGGCTGTCATCCAGCCCGGCGGCTCGATCCGCGACGACGAAGTGATCGCCGCCGCCGACGAACGCGGCCTCGCGATGGTCTTCACGGGCATGCGCCACTTCCGGCACTGAAGCTAACCGACGGCGATCGTCCGCTCTTGCTTGACGAAGAGCATCATCACCCAGCCGATACCCAAGAGGATCAGGATCGAGGCCATGCCGATCGCGTTGCTGTGCGACCATTCGGTGAAGCGCGCGACCACGAACGGGGCCAAGAATGCCGTCGCCGTTCCCGACAGCGCATAAAGTCCGAAGAATTCGGCCATCTTCGCCGGCGGAGCTATCCGCGCCATCATCGTTCGGCTGTTGGCATAGGCCGCGGTAATGAAGATGGCGATGATGATCACGATGATCACGTAGATGATCTCGGGCCAGGTGTTGAAGAACGGCAGGCTGTGAACCGGCGGTGAGGCGGGATCATAGGGAATGAAGAAGAGGATCGTGTCGGGCCTCATCGACAACGACAGGACAAGGCCGACCATCGTGCCGCCGACCGCGATCAAGAGACCGCGTTGCGAGCCGAAGCGATGGTCGATCCAGCCGCCGAACACGCCGCCATATGTCGCAAAGACGCTGAGGATGACGCCGTAGACAAGCAAGTGAAGCGTCGTCCATCCGAACGTCGTGGCGGCATACCCGCCGCCGAAGATCAGCACCGCGTTGCAGCCGTCGTTGTAGATCATCCGTGCGAGCAGGAAGCTCGCGAGGTTTCTGTAGTTGCGCAAACTGCGCACCGTACGCAGCAGCGATCGCAAGCCCCGTTGCACCGCCGCGATGGGGCCGAGGGCGACACGTGGCTGATCCGGCGTGAAAAAGAACAGCGGCGACCCGAAGACGAAGAACCAAACCGCAAACAGCGGCCCGACCATGCGCTCCGGCTCGAAGGCGGCCTTGTCGACGCCGAACAAAGGCGTGGCCGGAATGAACGGCCAATCCACGACCCCGGGTAGCACGAAACAAACGAGCATGAAGACGAAAAGAATTACGCCCGACAGGTTACCGAGCGCCAGCGCCAAACCCGAAAGCTTGCCGACCCGGGAATCCGGCACCAACGTCGGCAGCATGGCATTGTGAAAGACGGCGGTGAAATCGAAAGACACGATCGTCGCCACAAGCAGCGCGCAAATCGCAAACAGTGAAAGCCCCGCCTCGTTCGGCAACGCGTACCAAAGTGAGATCGCCGTGGCGGCGAGCGAAAACGAAAACACCGCAAGCCACGGCTTGCGTCGCCCCCCGGCGTCGGCGACGGCCCCCAGCATTGGCGCGATGACCGCGATGATCAGCCCTGCAAGCGAATTGAGATCGCCCCACAGCGCTTGGCCGCGCACCGGATCGCCCACCAGGTGGCTGTAGAAGTAAGGCGCGAAGATGTAGATCGTGATGAGCAACACATGCGGATTGCGTGCGCCTTCAAACCACGCCCACGCCCATTGACCGAGTGGCGAGGCGCACGCGCCGCCGCTTGCGGAAATGCCGTCGTGAGGGGTTCCCCAGCGCTCAAGGCGCGTCTTCGTCTCCGGTGCCGCGTCGTTCATTTTGTTCCAAGATTGAATGGCGAAGGTCTCAAAGCTTACGCATGAAACGCCGCGACATGCGAGTGCCTTGACGGCGGGGTTCCGCGCCTGCCTGATGCCGCGCCCGCCACGTCCGCGAAACACGCTCTCGATCCATGACCATGCCCTGGGAAGCCGTCGCGGCGGCACTCGCCGCCGCCGTTATGCACGCGGCCTGGAACGCGCGGTTGAAGGCGGGCAAAGACCGCCTGCTCGACGCGGCCTTGTTGTTTGCTGTCGCGGGCGCGATCGGCATCGTCACGGCGCTCTTCACCTCTGCGGTGAAACCGGAGGCCTGGCTTTGGATCGGCGTGACCGCTGCGTTGCACCTGCCTTACGTCTATCTGCTGGCGCGCGCGTATGAGCTCGGCGAACTGAGCCACGTCTACACCATCGCGCGCGGCCTCCCGCCGCTGATGATCACGTTTCTTGCGGCCTTCGCGATCTCAGAGTTCCCGACCGAGCTTGCGGTCGTTGGCATCGCGCTCATCAGCATCGGCATCTTGACGGTCGGCATGAGCGCGGGCGCCCATCTCGAAGGCACGATCATCGCCGCCGCCGTCGCCGTGACGATCGCGTTTTACAGCGTCTCCGACGGCATCGGCGTGCGCGCGTCGGGCAGCGCCCTTGCTTACAACGGCTGGGTTTTCTTCGCCGTTGGCGTGACCACCACGATCATGGCGCTCGCTCTGCGCCGCGGCCGAGTGATTGCCTATGCGAAAACCCATTGGCGCCGCGCCGTCATCGGTGGCGTGCTCAGCTTCGTGAGCTACGGCTTGGTGCTCTGGGCGATGACCATCGCGCCCATCGCCGGTGTCAGCGCCTTCCGCGAAACGTCCGTCGTCTTCGCGGCGTTGATGGGGATGATCTTTTTCGGCGAAGCGGCCGGCAAACGCCGCATCGCCGGTGCGGTCATTGTGGCGCTCGGCGCCGTGGTGCTGAAGCTCGCCTGATCAGGTGAGCAGATCGCGGATCTGGCTTGCGGCGAGCGTCAGCCGCGCGACCGTGAACGTGCCCGAGCGCTCCAGATCGGTAATCAGCGTGTCGACGCGTTCGACTTGCTCCTTGTGCGTCTGCGCCCAGATGCTGACGGCTTCGTTGCCCGCCGCGCGGTCCACGCCCGCAACCCCGTTCTTGAGCGCGCGCGCCGCGAGCTCGCGCTGATGGACGAACAGATCGTCGATCAAGCGCCGCACGGCGAGGCGATCCCAGTGTTCCGGCAAGTTCATCCGCTCCGCCGCCAACCGCAAACGATCGACGCCGATCGTGCGCGCCGCCGCGAAGTAAGCGCCCGCCACCATGTCGAGCGGCTTTGCCGTCTCGACGGAGAGGCGAACGATGTCCGGCGTCGCGCCGATCGCGGGCAAGACCGAAATGTCGTCGGCGAGATCGTCCGGAACCCCCGCCGCGCGCAACTCGGTGATGAGTTCCTCGATCGCTTTGCCTTCCGCGGCGGAGACGAGCGTCGAGAACGTACCGCGCAGCTTGTCGATGCCATCCGCATAGGGCTTGATCGCCTCGCCGATCGGCGCGTTCACATGCACATTCCGCCAGAACCACAGGCTCTGTCGCATCAGGTGCAAGGTCAGTTTCGCATGCATGCGGATTTGGGTCTGAGCCGGAATCCGGTTGTCGAGCGCGTTGATGCGGTCGGCGAGCCTGTCGATCGCAAACGCGCTCAGCGCCATGGTGTAGGCGCGCGTCAACGCCGCCGCCTCGCTTACGCTTGCTTCCTTCAAGCGGTGCATGAACACCGGACCGCCGCGATTGACGATGTCGTTCGCAAGCACCGTTGCGATGATTTCGCGCTTCAAGCGATGGCCCGAAAGGCCTTTGGCAAACCGTTCGCCAATGCCCGTCGGGAAATAAGCCTTGAGCGTCGAGATATAGAACGCATCGTCTGCAAGGGCCGATGAATTGATCTCATCGAACAGCTGCAGCTTCGCGTAAGCGAGCAAGATCGCGAGTTCCGGCCGCGTAAGGCCTTCTTGCCGATTCGCCCGCTCGCGCAGCTGATCGCTGGATGGAAGCCCTTCGACCGTACGGTTCAACCGCCCGTCGCGCTCGAGCGCGCGCATGAAACGGCCATAAGCATCCGATTCCCAATAGCCGCCGCTCTGCGCCACGCTGAGCGCGAGTGTCTGATTGTAGTTGTCCGCAAGCACCAACCGCCCGACTTCGTCGGTCATGCTGGCGAGCAATGGATCGCGCTCCGCGGATTTCAATTCGCCCGCGCCGATCGACGCATTGAGCAGGATCTTCAGATTGACCTCGTGGTCGGACGTATCGACGCCGGCCGAGTTGTCGATGGCGTCCGTATTGATGCGCCCGCCGCCGCGCGCGTATTCGATGCGGCCCGCTTGCGTGCAGCCCAGATTGGCGCCTTCACCGACCACTTTCACGTGCAGGTCCCGCCCGTCGATACGCACGCCGTCATTCGCCTTGTCGCCTGCGTCCGCGTTGCTCTCGTTCGAAGCCTTGATGAATGTGCCGATACCGCCGAACCACAACAGATCGACGGACGCCTTCAACAGCGCGCGCATCAGCTCTGCCGGCTCGGCTTGATCGCCGCTGAGGCCCGTCAACGCGCGCACTTCCGGTGACAGCGGAATGCGCTTCATCGCGCGCGAGTACACGCCGCCGCCCTTGGAAATCTTCGCCTGGTCGTAATCGGCCCACGACGAACGCGGCAACGCGAACAACCGCTCGCGCTCGCCGAAACTGACGGCCAAGTCCGGGTCGGGGTCGAGGAATATATCGCGATGATCGAACGCCGCGACCAACTTCGTCGCTTTCGACAGCAGCATGCCGTTGCCGAACACATCGCCCGACATGTCGCCGACGCCCACGACCGTGAACGGTACCGTCTGGATGTCGGTGCCAAGCTCGCGGAAATGGCGCTTGACGGCTTCCCACGCGCCTTTGGCCGTGATGCCCATCTTCTTGTGGTCGTAGCCGGCCGAGCCCCCGCTCGCGAACGCATCACCGAGCCAAAAGCCATAGGCGGCCGAAATGCCGTTCGCGATGTCGGAGAACGTTGCCGTGCCCTTGTCAGCCGCAACGACAAGATAGGGATCGTCGTCGTCATGCCGAACGACGTCGGCGGGCGCAATGATGCGCCCATCCGGCCCGATATTGTCGGTGATGTCGAGCAGCGCGGCGATATAGGTTTTGTAGGCCGCAATGCCCGCCGCCTGATATGTATCGCGTCCGCCGCTCATCGGAGGCAGCCTCTTTGGAAAGAAGCCGCCCTTCGATCCGACCGGGACGATGACCGCGTTCTTCACCTGCTGCGCCTTGACGAGGCCCAACACCTCGGTGCGGAAATCCTCGCGCCGGTCCGACCAGCGAAGACCGCCGCGTGCGACTTTGCCGAAGCGCAGATGCACGCCTTCGACCTCGGGCGAATAAACGAAAACCTCGACCATCGGCCGGGGCAAAGGCAGATCCTCGACCTTGCCGCTGTCCAACTTGAACGCGATCGTCGGCTTGTAAGCGCCGCTCTTGTCGGTCTGGAAATAGTTGGTGCGCAGCATCGACTGAATGACGTTGCGGAAGCGACGAATGATGCGGTCGTCGTCGAGGCTCGGCACCTTGGCCAGCGCGTCGTCGATCTCGGCATTGATCTTGGCTTCCTGCTCCGCGCGGGCCGTCGCCTTCAGATCGAAGCGCGCCTTGAACAACCGCACGAGCGCGGAGGCGATGCGTGGATGGCGCGACAGCGTGTCCTCCATCAGCGCCTGGCTGAAGGGGAATGCCGCTTGGCGCAGGAATTTGGCGACGGAGCGCAACACTGCAACCTCGCGCCACGACAATTCGGCAAAGAGCGTCAGCCGGTTGAAACCGTCGCTCTCCGCGCCGCCGTTCCACACGGTCAGGAACGCGTCCTCGAAGAGCCGCATCGCGGTCTCGCGCTCGGGGTTCAAATTCCCGCGCAGCTTGAGGTCGTGGATGGTCAAGTCCCTGGCGCCGGTCTTCACCGGATAATTGACCTCCTCGATCGCGCGCAGGCCGAAATTCTCGAGTACAGGCAAGAGATCGGAAAGCTCGATCACGCCGCCCGGATGATAGATCTTGAACTGCACGACGCCGTCCGTGCGGCTTGCCCCGCTCGACGACCGCAAGGCCAGCGCACCGCTCCCCGCCTGCGCGACCTCTTCCAGTTTCGCAATGTCGAGGATCGCTTCGGTCGGGCCAAAGACCTCGCGATAGCCCTCCGAGAAAGCGGCGCCGTAGCGCGCGAAGATGGCGTCGGCCTGCTCCGGCGGAAGCGATGTTGCGAGCGCCTCGGCAAAATCATCGCTCCACAGGCGGACCGCGCGTTCGAGCCGCAGCTGCAGCGCTTCCTCGTCGAAACTGGGGCGCCGCCCGTCGGGAAAGGCGATCGTGTAGAGGATGCGCGTCATCTGGCCTTCTTCGGTGCGCGGATATGCGCCCGTGATCTGGCCGCCCAACACGTCCTTCAGAATGGAGCCCAACGAGCGCACCAAGCCGCCGCGAAACTTGTCGGCCGGGAAGTAGACGAGCGCCGAGGCGAACCGGTCGAACGTATCGAAGCGCACGAAGGCCTTCGTGTACGGGCGATCGCCGAAATGCGCGAGCGCCGGCGCGATGCGCAAGAGATCATCTTCCGAGACTTGAAAAAGCTCGTCGCGCTGAAACGTCTCGAGCACGACGGCGAGCG
Organism: Micropepsaceae bacterium; assembly: GCA_041477875.1. Classification (GTDB taxonomy): domain Bacteria; phylum Pseudomonadota; class Alphaproteobacteria; order Micropepsales; family Micropepsaceae; genus SZUA-430. The sequence goes on from JBGOVA010000067.1 coordinate 10,716, forward strand.
CCTTGGCATTGTGGCTGCCCTTCGGGAAACCCGAGCGTGCCGCCACGTTCGCAACCTTTCGGCGCAAGAACGGGATCTCGCGCGGGCTTTCGCTGTAGGCCGTGGACGTGAACAGACCGACAAAGCGCCGCTCGCCGACAAGCCGTCCCGACGCGTCGAACCGTTTGATGCCGATGTAGTCCTCTTGCACGCGCCGATGCACCGGCGAACGCTCGATCGATTTGGTGATGATCAGCGGCGAAGGTTGCATCAAGAACGCGCGCACTTCGCGTGTCAGGCTGGCCCGGTCGGTGCCGCGGCGTATGACGCGCCGCTCCGGATCGCGCAGCAGCCCGAGCCCAGAGTCGGCCGAAGGAACAAGGCGGCCGTCGCCACCGTCCGCCTCGAACACGTAGTCGCGGCATCCCAAGAAGGTGAAGTGATGCTCCTTGAGCCACTGCAGGAACGCCAGAGACTCTTCGATCTCTTCGCGCGGCGCCTGCGGCGGATGCTGCCACAACTCGGCGATCGACTCGTCGAGGCGCGAAAGCATCGCCGGCCAGTCCGCGACGGCAGAGGTCACATCGCCGAGCACGCGCACGACGCCGGACTCGATGTCGCTCAGTTGGTCTTGGCTACCGGTGCGCGAAAAGGCGACGCAGATCATGCTGTCCGCCACGCCGTCGCCGGCGCCGCCGTCGAGTACGAAATTGCGCACGCGGCCCGCGCCGTCGCGGTTGACTTTGAACATCGGGTGGAAGACCGCCTTGATCTTCAGATTGCGGTCGGTGAGTTCGCTCAAAACCGAATCGACAAGGAACGGCTTGTCGTCGTTGATCGTTGCAAGGAACGTGACTGGCGCGCTGAATCCCTCGCGCTCGGCGCTCGCGTTGAACACGCGCAGGAACGGCGCTCTCGCCGGCCGCTCTTGCGCCGCGTGCCAGAACAGCCGCGCGATGCCGGCAAGCGCGTCCTGCGAAAAACTCTTGAGGTCCTCGGGCGCCGCCCCTGCGAAGAACCGTTGTGCGAAACGCGAAAAGCCTTGCGGATCGGATTCAAGCGGTGCGGTCATGGGACGCCGGACGGAAAGGGGCCGCGGGCGGCGCGGCCGGGTGAAAAGCGGCGGCATACTAGCCACATTTCACGCTGATATCCGCTTAATGAGCCCGATGTCCACCGGCCGAAAGGGGCGCCCTTGCGCGGTTCCGGCCCACATGCGAACGAACCCCGCGTTCGCAATTGCGAAAGATCGAGCCATGGCCGCACGGCCGCCGACGAAAGTGATTCTCCTCGACACGGAATTCACGGCTTGGGCAGGCTCGATGGAGCGCGGCTGGTCGGGCCCCGGCGAACACAAGGAGATCGTGCAGATCGGCGCCGTCGCGCTCGACGCGGCAAGCTTGCGCGAAGTCGACGCGTTCGAGGTCTTGGTGAGTCCGGTTAAGAATCCGTTTTTGTCCGACTATCTCGTTGAGTTGACGCGCATCACGAACGAACGCCTCGCGCGCGAAGGCGTCGACTTCGCCACGGCCGTGTCGCGCTTCCTGTCATTTGCGGCCGAACGGCAGCTCTACAGCTACGGCCGCGATGATCGCATTATCGCGGGAAACGCATCCTTGCTCGGCCTTGCGCAGTTGTGGCCGGGCCGCACGGCGGTCGACTTGAAGGATTGGTTGATCCGCGTGGGCGTCGGGCTCGCCGGGATCCATTCGGGCGAACTTGCCGCTCATGTCGGCTCAAAGGCGCAAGGCATCGCGCACGACGCGCTGGTCGACGCACGCTCGCTCGCCGAAGCCGTGCGCTACCTCGTGGCGAAGGGCGCCCCGAATCCGTTCACGCTCTGAGAAATCCGTTCACCTCATGAATTGTTGCGCGGGCCGTCGTAGCGGTAGTGCCCGGTGATCGTCAGGCCGAACAGCATGTCCTCGATCTGCGGCCCGAGGCCGATATTGTGCATCACGAGCGGCCGCTTGCCGTCATCCGTTCGCCGCTCCGTCACAATACCGATGTGCGGCCGCCCATCGGGCAGCGCCCATGCGACGACGTCGCCCGGCTTGTAGTCCTCGGCATCCTCGCTCGGCGTGAGCGATGTTCCGTGGCGCGCAAAGAATGTGGCGAGGTTCGGCACGCGGCGATGATCGATATTGGCATCGGGCCCTTTCAGGCCCCAGCGCTTGGGATAGACCTGAAACGCGCGCGCCATGTCCTCGTGAACGAGTTTCTGCAGATCGATGTCGAGAAGGCGATACGCGCGCACGATCTCATCCGCGCAAACGCCACGCAGCGCCGACACGTCGCCGTTCGGATAGGGAATACGCTCGTAGGCCGCGTCGTAAATCACCCAATGCGTGGCCCGTTCTTCCGCCGCCGCCGAAAGGCGAAGACCGAACGCGAGCCGCGTATTCGTCCAGTCCTTGTGGACGGCTTGCGCGGCCATGCGTGCCGTCGCGGCTTCCGCGGCGTTGCGGATCTTTTGCGTGATCTCGGGCGCCGCGTCGCAGCCGCCGGCGGCCAAGCACGCGCCGACGGCAAGCAGCCTGATGGCCTTGATGATGGTCATGGGCGCGTGATGCTCGCCACAAATGCGGCGCCAATACGGCGCGGGTGCGATCGCTGCAATTCGATACAAGTCCTTGTGATGCGCCTCACAGCCCGTTAGGCGCGCCCGCGCGAGACTGGGGCCATGACAAGCGCGATCAACAGTGGTCTTGCCGGCCTCAGAGCGGCGGAACTGCGTGTGAGCGTTCGCGCCCAAAATATCGCCAACTGGCAAAGCGAGGGCTATCGCCCATACGTACCGGTTCAAACGTCCGAGGGCGCGGGCCCAGTTGTCAAGGTCACCCGCCCCGCCCAACTGACCGGCGACTTTCCCGAGGTCGACCTCGCGGGCGAGATCGTCGACATGCAAATGGCCAAGCACGCCTATGAAGCGTCGGCGAAGATCATCCGCACGGTCGACGAAATGGAAAAGACGCTGCTCGACGCCTTCGCCTGAAGCGGACTACTTCTCCGCTAGAAGCGTTTCCATCTGATCCATGATCCGGTTCATGCGCGCGGCAAGCGCGCGATAAGGAACCGGGGTCGCCATGTCGATGCCCGCGGTCCTGTAGAGATTGTAGGCGTAGTCCGACCCTCCGGCGCTCAACAGAGCGATGAATCGCTTCCGCGCATCGTCACCCTTCTTGACCATCTCGTCGGCGAGATAGGCGCCGCCCGCCATCGACGTCGCGTAGTTGTAGACATAGAACCCGCGATAGAAATGCGGGATGAACGCCCACTCCACGCAATAGGTCGGATCGATCTGCATCACGCCCTTGGCTGCGCCGTGATAGCGCCGCAAGAGATCGCAATAGACTTGCGTCAGGCGCTCGCCGGTCAGCGGCTCACCCTTTTCGGCCAGCGTGTGGGTGCTGAGCAGGAACTCCGCGAACATCGTCTGCCGGAAATAGCTGCCGCGGATTTGGTCCAGTGCCTCGTTCAGGAACGCGAGCTTTTCTTCCTTCGTCTTCGCTTGGCGCAGCATGTACTCGAAGAGAAGAATCTCGTTTGTGATCGAGGCGGTCTCGGCCGTGAACGTCGCGTAGCTCGACAATTCGTAAGGCTGTGACCGCTTGGTCAGGATCGTATGCACCGCATGTCCCCACTCATGGGCGAATGTCGACAGCGAATCGTAATCGTTGTTGTGATTGAGCAGCAGATAAGGGTGAACGTCGTAGGCAGCGCCGTTCATATAGGCGCCCGATTGTTTGCCCGGCTGCGGATAGACATGCATCCAGCGCTTGGTGAACGCGTCTTTCAAGATGTCGGTGTATTCGGATCCGTAAGGGGCAAGCGCCGCCAGCGTGATGCGTTTTGCATCGTCCACCATATACGTCGTGTTGATCGAGGTCAGCGGCGCATAGATGTCGTAGTAGGCCAGGTCCGTGACCTTCAGCATCCTCGCGCGAAGCTTCAAATAGCGATGAAACGTCGGCAACTCTCGATTCACCTCGGCAATCAGCGTGCGCACCACGGGCTCGGGCATGTTGTCGGAAAAGAGCGAGGCGTCGAGTGCGGTCTTGAACTTGCGTGCCTTGGCATTGAACACGTTGCCCAGGACCGCCGCCTGGAGGTTCGCGCCGAACGTGCCTTCATAGGATTTGAACGCGCCCCAAAAGGTGTCGAACACTTGTTTGCGGTCGGCGCGGTTCGACGCCTGGCGGTAGAGCGTGTAGGCGGCTTGATCGAGTTTGACCGATTTGCCGTCGGCAAGAGTCACGCTGGGAAAGGGCAGCTCGCCGTTCGCGAATATCGAATAGACGTTCCCCGGTTGCCCCAGCGCGTTCGCGGCCTGCGCCAGAACGTCCTCGGACTCCGCGCTCAGCGTGTGCGGCGCACTGCGCAGCGTATCGCGCAGGAAGAAAGCATTCTTCTTCAAGCCAGGCTCGGCCGCGACAAAGCTTTCGATCTTCTGCGCGCCGACCGAAAGGATCTCCGGCTTGATCCACGCCGTCGCCTCGCCAAGCTTCGAATAGAGCGTCGCGCCCGCCTGGTTGCGTGCCTGATCGGCCGACGAGCGCACGTCTTCGTCCGACTTGAGCGACGCATAGATCGAAAGACGCGTCAGCCGCTTGTCGATGAGCGAGATCGCCTCCAGCGCCGCCTTCAGCGACTTCGCATCTTTGCCGAGCGTGCCCTTGAACCGCGCGACTCCGGCGACTTCCTTTTCAAGCGCCGCCCGCTCTTTGTCCCACGCTGCGATATTGGGATAGAGGTCGCTCAAGTCCCACATCGCGCTTGGATCTGCCGGCGTCTCCGCCGCGCGCGCTTGTGTCAGCAGGACAAACGTTGCAAGGCACAGCGCGGCCGCCACGGCTTGGACACGAGACATCGCACTTCCTTTGAACACGTTGGAAATTGCACAGAGCCTACGTTGTGAACCGCGCCGCGCTCAAAGCGCGAATCGATCGGTCACGCATCTGTGACTTCAGGCGCTCTCCCGGCACGCGCGGCAAAGGCCCGTCGCCTCGATGGTCTGACCGCGGACACTGAAGCCGGAATCCGACGCTTTTCGATCGATCGCGCGTCGCAGGCCCTCGGCCTCCACCTCATCCACCGTACGGCACTTCTCGCAGATCAACAGGCACGCGTCATGCGGACGATGAGGTCCGAAACACGCGATGTACGCGTTGAGCGAATTGATTCGATGGATCAAGCCGTGCTCCATCAGAAAATCCAGCGCGCGATAGACCGTCGGCGGCGCCGCCCGTCCTTTACGCTCGCCGCCGAGCTGATCCATGAGCTGATAAGCGCCGACCGGCACATGGCTCACGCAAATCAACTCGAGCACGCGCCGGCGCAACGGCGTGAGTCTCACCGCCGCCTCCTCCGCGCGCGTTTCGGCTGCAGCGACCGCGTCCGCGACGCATGCGTCATGGTTGTGTTTTGCCGGATATGAGCGAGCTGACATCGTCCTATCGGTCTTGCTTCTCACGAAACGTTCTTGCGTTGGGCGGGGTTAGGTTAGCAGATTTGTAAGTCGCTCGGTTTTGACTCCATAGGCAATTGCTGCGCTGCACAAACACGCAAGCTGCCCAAAAAAGCGTGGCGTTTCTGCCTCAGTTTGCGACAAGCTGTTACGCATTTGTCATTCCAGCGTTGACTCAAGCAGCTTCTGCGTGTGGTCTTGAGGCGGGGTGCTAACGATGGGGGGCAAAGGCATGAAAATGCCTGCATTTCCTCCGTTTTTGGCCGCGAATTAGAAAGTGGCGGGTAGGAGGAAATAGCGTCATGTCGAAGTCAAACGTCGGCCGTATGGGATTGTTGGGATCTGCGGCGGCTCTTGCGCTCATGGGAGCGGCAACGAGCGCTCAGGCGGTCGAAACTCAGTTTGGTGACGTGCAGATCACCTTGGACACCACGGTGTCGATGGGCGTGTCAATGCGCACGGCGGATCGCAACACGGAATTCTTGCCCGAAGGCAACGGCGGCAATGTCGATCCGCGCGTCCCCAATGGCGGCGTGAACACGCCGACGGCGACTTTGGCGGCTGGCCTCTTCGGTGTGAACACATACCAGGCCGCACCTGCCGCCCATCCCGACAACAACGACGGCAGTGTCAACACCGATGACGGTCGCTTGAATTTCAACTCGGGCGACTTGACCGGCGCCACAGTGAAGGCGAACCACGACCTGCTTATCAAGTGGCAAAACTACACGGTCTTCGCGCGCGCTATCGGATTCTACGACGTCGTCATGAACGACAAGGATGTCGGCGAGCGCTCGCAGCTGATAGACCAAGCGCTCGGCGATGTCGGCCGGAACTACGAACTGCTCGATCTGTTCCTCTCGGCGGATTACACGATCGCGGATCGGCCGGTCAATCTGCGGATCGGCAAGCAAGTCATCAACTGGGGCGAGAGTACGTTCATCCTCGGCGGCAACAACGTCTTCAACCCGATCGACGTCGGCGCGTTCCGGCGCCCCGGTTCGGAGATCAAGGAAGCCTTGTTGCCGGTGAATGCCGTCTACGGATCGGTTTCGCTTCCATATGATATCTCGCTGGCCGGCTACTATGCTTTGGATTGGGAGCCGTTCGAACTTGATCCCTCGGGGACACCTTTCTCCTCGACTGATGTTGTTGAGTTGGGCAGCGGCGTTGGCGGCAACGAAGGCCGCGCCAGCTTCCTCTCCGGCAGCCCGCTCTCCGGCGCGCGCCGCAACTGCACGCCGTTGGCAAACGGCAACACGGCAACATTCCGCGTCCAACAAAGCGCGGCTACGCTGCTTCCGGGCTCCGGCCTGTTGGCGGGCGGCGCTGGTGGCAGCGCAGGCGACCCGACTGTGTCCACGGCAGGACGTCTGGACTGCAATGACGACAACGCCTTCACCGGCATCTTCACCAACACGATCAACTATCAGACGTTCTACACGATCGGCCGCAACGAGCAGACGAAGCTCGGTCTCGTCGGCTTGCTGGGCAGCCAGGGCTATACGAGAGAGGCGGGAGCCGGGATTGTCGACTACGCAGATACGATTCAAGCACGCGATGATGGTCAGTACGGCATTTCTGCGCGCTGGTACGCGGAATCGTTAGGCGGCACCGAGTTCGGCTTCTATTTCCAGAATTACCACAGCCGACTGCCGTTCGCGAGCGAAGTGGTCCAAGGCGCGCCCGTGCTTGGCATTACCGTGACGGGTGACATTTCGGACCAAGATTCCGGTGGTATCGGTGGCAGGCAGCTGTTGCCGGCGGGTTGCGGCTTTACCAGCGCAGCGGCAGGCAATCTTGTGGTGGCGAACGCTCAGGCCGCTGGTACGATCGGCGCCGTGGATGCGTTTGCTTTCGGCGGCACTCTTGCCAACCATCCGGTTGCGGACCCGCAAAATCTTCTCGATCCGGCGGTGAATCCGGCGCTTGTCCAAGCGGGCCTTGCTGGTCTCCAGCTGACGCCCAACGGGGCCGGATCGTACGATACCGTGTTGAACGCGATGCGCTTGAACTGCGCGCTCGCGTACTACCAATCGACGGCCTCGCTCGTCGGCTTCGGCTTCGGTCTGCAAGTCCAGAACGGTGCCGAAACGCTGATCGCAAACCCGGATCTCGGCTTGCTCATCGAGTATCCCGAAGACATCAAAGTGTTGGGCATGAGCTTCAACACGACCCTTTTGGGTTGGGGCGTGCAAGGCGATTTCACCTATCGCCAGAAGGCGCCGTTCCAGGTCGATACTGACTCATTGACCATCGCGGGGGTCTGGTACGGCTGCACGTTCCAAGTCGGAACGCCGGCGGCATCGACGTTCCTCGCTGGGGCGGCCGGGCTGACGACGATCCGGGAGGCGGATGCCTCAGGTGTTGCGCCGCAATGCTTGTCCAACTCCGGCATCGGGAAGAAGATCAACGGCGTGATGTATGGCGAAATGTTCACGGCGCAGATCGGAACGACGGTGACCTACACCCAGTCGAATTGGTTGGTCGACGCGCTTGGCGCCGATTTGGGCATCTTTGTCACGGAAACAGGCATGGTCCTGGTCCCGGACGTGGATGAGCGGAACGATGCGTTGCTGGCGCCCTCGGCCGTGGACGGCACCCGTCCGCCGCAGTTCCAGAACACGGGCTGCAACGGTTCGAATCTCGGCCTCGGCGGCTTGCTGGGTCTCGACGGCAAGCAGATCAAACAATGCCGTCCCGACAGCTTCTCGTCCGGTATGGTGTTGCTGGGTCGGTTGGACTACAACAACGCCTTCGACACGGGCTTCTTGGTCAGCCCGCAAATCGCCTACTCGTATGACTTCTATGGCACGACGCCTTCGCCTTACGGGAACTACCTCGAAAATCGCCAATCGGTGAACTTGAGCGTGACGGGCACGTTGAACAACAACTTCCGTCTGGGCGCGAGCTACACGAACTTCTTTGGCGGGCATATCAACAACAAGTCGACGGACCAGGATTTCGGCTCATTGACGGCGAGCTACACGTTCTAAAGGCGGGGGGCATAACCGCAGCGGACCTTGGAATTAGGTGGAGGAAATGAAGTGACGAAGACAAGATTGTTCCTGACGGCCTCGGCTGTCGCGGTATTGATGACCGCGGGCAGCGCGTGGGCCAAGGTCCCGGCGGATCAGGTTGCCCGGATGGGCAAGGACCTGACGCCGATGGG
>JBGOVA010000232.1:0-6101 GCA_041477875.1 Micropepsaceae bacterium
ACGAACGCGAAGGCGAGTGCGCCGACGCCCAGCGACGCCGCCACGCGTATCGTGTCCCTGTTCGTGCAGGCCATCCACATCGGCGGATGCGGCGACTGCACGGGCTTGGGCAACACGTTGCGGCAGGGCATCTTGAAATATTTTCCCTCGAACCCCGGATAGGGATCGAGCACCATCATGTTCGCAATTTGCTCGCCCGCCTCGATCGCCATGGCGCGTTTTTCCTTCGCCGGAATGAAGAAGCCGCCGAGCTCGAGGCGCGTCGCGCCCTCGCCGATGCCGAAGTCGACGCGCCCGTCCGACATGATGTCGAGCGTGGACAGCGTCTCGGCCGTGCGCGCGGGGTGATTGTAGTTCGGGATCACCTGGCGAATGCCGTGGCCGAGGCGGATGCGCTTCGTGCGCGCCGCGGCGGCCGCGAGGAACACTTCGGGCGCGGAGGAATGCGAGTATTCGTCGAGGAAGTGATGCTCGACCTCCCAGGCGTAGTCGTAGCCGAGCCGGTCGGCGAGCTCGACTTGCGCGAGGGCCTCGTGGAAGAGGCGGCGCTCGTCACCCGGGGCCCAGGGCTTGGGCAGCTGCATTTCGTAGAAGACGCCGAATTTCATGGTGATGCCTCAATGTCGCGATGGCGACAGTATGGGCATGCGGAGGGCGGGCTGCGCAATCGCCTGCGCCGTTCAGAAGTGCTTGAGCCGCGCGCCCAGCCACGCCGCGAGTTTCGGGCAGCCGGCGCGGGCGAGCCCCGCCGCATAGGTCGAGGCGTCAACGACGGGCGCGCGCAGCCGAGCGCGTACGGTGGCGACGGCGGTTAGGAGACCTTCCGCATCCTCCCGGGCGATGCGAAGGAGGTATGCGTCCGGGGTCATAACCTCGATGTCCAAAGCCTTCAGGACCGGCGCCGGGAAGTCGTCGACATTGAAAGTCACGATCGCTTTCGCGCTGCTCACCACGGCAGCGGCAACGACATGCAGATCGTCCGGATCAGGCAATGTGACCGCAGGTGTATCGCGCGGGCCAACCTTGACCCGCGCCTCAGGCAGAACCCGGCGCATCACGGCCGCGGTTTTACGCATGTGAGGCTCCAGTGACGGGCGCTTTCGAACGACGGCATTGATCCACTCGGCTTCAATGCGGTCCGTCCAGGCGATGCCGACAAGTCCAGAGACGGCAAGCTCCATCCAGAGATCGCGCAGCCGCGCCGAGTACAGAACGTTCGCGTCGAGGACCGCCTTGCCCGACATCAGTCGTCGTAAAGGCCGAGCCGCTGGTTCTCTGCCGCTAGCTTGTCGAGTGCGCGACGGCGCTTCGTGTCGCGGGCCTTGCGGTGGGCGAGCACGTCGATAGCCCTGAGGCGGCGGTGAACGCCGATCGTGCGATAGGGGATCGCGCCCCGATCGAGCAGCTTGACCAAGCTCGGCCGTGAGATGCCCAGCAGGTCCGCCGCCTCCTGTGTCGTCAATTCCGCATCGAGCGGCAAAACCGCCACGCCGCCGCCCTCGGCCATCGCCTCGAGGACGCGCTTGAAGGCGACCACCGCCTCTGTCGGCGGCGGTGCGCCGCCGAGCGTGAGACGCGCGTGGTTGCGCAGCGCGTCGAGGCTCTTGCGCGCCCGCGCGGCGGCGGCCTTCCCGGCTGGGCGTTCGATGAGGGGCGTGGCTTTTTTCATGCGAATGAGGCTAGCACAGAATCGAAAAAATCGAAAGGGGTGCGAAGGACTGCGCGTATTCGTCGAGGACGTGATGCTCGACCTCCCAGGCGTCGTCGAAGCCTAAGCCGTCGGCGAGTTCGACCTGCGCAAGCGCCTCGTGGAAGAGGCGGCGCTCGTCACCCGGCGCCCACGGTTTGGGCAGCTGCATTTCGTAGAAGACGCTGAATTTCATGGGCCATGCCCTAATGTCGCGATGGCGGCATGTCCCGAAATAGCAGATCGAGCGGCGGCGGCGAAATTGGCAGACGGACCGTCTTGCCCGTGAAGGGGGCGCCTGCTCGGGATCAAGTCGCTTCAAGGTCTAATATAAACTGAGGCCAATGCGCCGATCACAATTGACTGAAATATCGCGAGCACAATTCCCCATTGGTTCAGTGTCTCAAACGGGGACTCGGCTTCCGCGAACGGCTGCGAGAGTATTGGCAGTAGCATCAATCCCAGGTACAGAATCGACAGCAGAAGTGCTGCTAAGACACTTCCGGGTGACACGTGAGCCTGGTTCGACTCTGAGTCATTCTCCCCTGTGTTGGCGGCAACAAAGACAATTGTTGCTGCGGGCAAGAAATACAGGGAAAACCATGTCCAAACGTCACCGACTCTTCCGCCGTATCGTTCCGTAATGGTTTGGCCAATCAGAATGAACAACGCGACACCGCCAAGCGAAAGCCAAGCAGCAGCGATCAGTCTCTTGCATGTAAGCATTCTCATGGCTCAAGTCCCCCGAACTCGCTGTTGGCAAATCTTGCTCTATTCGGACATGGAGCGCGCGTCCGCCGCGGACGATAATTCCAAGAGCACTATTTTTTTCGAACGCCAGACGTCCGAAAAAAGCGTGACGGGCTAAAGTGTCACTTGCTGAGAAATCCCCAAATCCCCGCCTTGACCAAATGAGCCATGCCTTTGATTTTTCCTGGCACAACCGTTTGCGCATCAGAACTGTAGTCTTTCTTTTCAAACTCGTAGATCAGCGCAGTGCAAGCGTATTGATCGGAAAACGGCGTGCGGCCGTATGTCGGGGGCAATTTGGTTAGGCCGCCGCTGCTCCAGTTTGTAGCGGTCTCTTCTCCTGGGACTTTGCTATCTTGCCTGACGTTTATCGATAGCAAAAACACAATGACCCTGAACCGGCCGGAGCGCGCGGTGAATAAAGCCTTGATATATTCGCTGAGAGAAAACTCTCTGAGTGGTAGGAGACTGGCCCAAAAGCGGCCGTCTCCGGGTTTACACACGACCTTCGAACCGGTCATCGGTGTTGACTTCGATCAACTCTCCCTTCGGCCAGCTGAATTGCGGTGCAGCTTCAACAACGATTTGTCTTTCTCGATATAAGGCGATTCGGAGGACCATCTGCCGGGCAGCAAGATAATCCCGCAGAAACTCATTTTTGATCTCCAAAGAGATGGGATGGTGGACGGAATCGCGCCTGAGCCGCGCGACCACCTTGTAGTCTTCTGTAGGGCACACCCACTCGTCCTTTTCCCGTAACAATTTGAGCGCGAAGATGACGTCCTGGTTGAGGTGCCACTCGTTGGGCTCCATCCCGCTGAAGCTTTGATCAAGAACGAGCTCGACGCCGAGGTCTATGCCATCGTCTTGCCAGTGGACGTCTGCAGGCTTGTAGAATTTGGAACTGGCATAGACGCCTTGCGTGTGGCCGAGCCCGATATCCGACCACCCGAGGCCTTTGGCATCGCTGCGCTTGGCAAGAGGGAACGCTACGCTGCCCAGTCCGAGGAATTCCGCACGATACCCGAGATCACCTATGTGGCCGACTTCCTCAATATGTTCTGAAGTTCGCAGCGGCACCCAAACAGCATCGGTAAAGTGACGCCGGCGGATATTCCTCATTTCAAACCAATCTTGATTCATAATTGACCTCGCTCTCGGCAATAGACTACGAGCACGTTTGACATTGCCAGAGGGCAGCCACCCCGATGATGGGAGGAAGACGTGCTTGTTGATCTCATGAGCGGGAAGCCGATTTTGACGGTACCCTATTCGAATGTGTACCAGCAATTTCTGTCGAGGCTAGCGGGCGAGGAAATCTCGGCCATTAAGGCCAAACTTAACGAGATGATTGATGGTGACGAAATTCACACCGCGGGCTGGATGCCCGGCGATGACTGGCGCAATACTCCATTCCAGCCGATTTACGAAAAAGCAGCGCGCGGCAGCTTCGAAAGCGCCGCAAAGTGCTTCGGTTTGATGGTCTGGGAGATTTTTATGGAACGTCCAGAAACGTGGACTTCCGGACGTTTCGAAAAGGACGGTGAGCCAATCGGAAGTCGGACGTATTTTCGCTCTCGTGTAGTGAATGCAGACAAAGACAGCGGCGACGATAGCTAGCGCGATCGGAAGTGCGTACGTGTCGGGAATTCCGGAGACACACTCCTAATTCAATACTGAACACTGCGACGCACATGTTGGTGAATTAGGTGTGTGTCCCCGGAATGTCAGGCAATCTTCAGTCAATGCGCACCCGGGGGCTCGATCGTGCAGTTGATGAAGGCTGCCGCGTCCGCGCCTTGAGAACAGGAGATGATCGCGAAGGGCCGCTCGACGGGCTTGCTTGGCTCGCGCCGGGCCGGCAGTGCGCGCAATTGCAGGCTGTCGATGATCCGCTCGACGTCCGACGCGCCGATGCCGGGTGAGAGAACGCGGAGCAGGGTTTTCATTTGCCCGACGTAGTGGGTGCGGCGCGCGGGCGTCGAACCGTTTCCGTAAAAGTCGATGGCGCTGACGTTGCCGCCGCCGAGGCCGACGATGTCGAATTGCTCGTCGGGCATTTGCGCGCCCGATTGCGCGGCGGCGGCGGCTTCGGACGGCGCGGCGCGCCGGAACGCCGCCATTTCGAAACCGCAGCCCATGACCCAATGGACTTCGACGCAATCGGCGATGGCGATGCGGTCCGTCTTGTCGGCGGCGGCGCGTCGGTTGAAGTCCTCGCGAAATTGGGCCGATGTGAACGCGAACTGTGCAATCGAACTGTCGATGGCGGCGGTGCCTTCCGGATCAGCTTGTGGCGCCTCAGCCGTCATCGGCGGCTGCGCGTCGGCACAGGCGCTCAAGACGAAGAGGGCGAGGATCGCCGGCAAACGCGACGCCGGCTTCGGCGGGCGGGCATTTCGCATTTTCTGTTGCTTCTCGCGCATACGCCGTTCCGTTCGCCGTTCGCACCGCTCTCGATCCCACGCTGCTGCAGGTTATCCGGCTTCTACGGGGACAAACTGCGCACCAAGACACCGCGATAGGCAGTGGTTGACACTCCCTATCCTTGCGATGCCCGCGAGTACATACTCGCAGCCACAACTTTCATCGAAAAGCGAAGGATAAGTCATGACAACTCTCACGCCGTTGCGCGTCGCCGCGTTTGCCGTCGCGCTCAGTTTGCTCGGCGGACAAGCGTTCGCGGATGCAAGGGGACACGGGCACACCAACACGGCCGCGAACGATCAACAAGCGAGCGATCCCACCACGGTCAAAAGCCCGGCGCGTTTTGAATTCTACCGCCGCGAGGGCTTGCCTTCCGCCTATCGCGGCAAGACCAACCCTTATCAACCAAGCGTTCCGGTGGTCCTCAAGGGTGCGGATATCTACAACGTGCGTTGCGCGTCGTGTCATGGCCTCATGGGTTTCGGCAACGGTCAAGCGAGCGGCAATCTGCACCCGCGTCCGGCCGATCTCGCGTGGAGTCTCTCGAGCCCCGATACAAAGGACGAATTTCTGTTTTGGACGATCTCGGAAGGTGGCGCGCAATTCGGCACGAAGATGCCGACGTTCAAGAAACCCGACTTGTCGGACGAACAAATTTGGCAAGTCATCACCTATATGCGCGCGGCGTTCGAAGGGCGCGAGGCGCACGCCACAACGACCACCGGACCGCAACAGGCTATGACCGAGACGGCGGAGTGATCGGCCTGAACTAGCCGGCCTCGACGCTCTGTCGCGCCACGGCTTCGGCGACTTTGATGCCGTCGATGGCGGCGGAGAGGATGCCGCCGGCGTAGCCTGCGCCTTCGCCGGCGGGGTAGAGGCCGCGCGTGTTCAGGCTTTGGAAGTCTTCGCCGCGGCGGATCGAGATCGGCGAGGACGTGCGGGTTTCGACGCCCGTCAGCACCGCGTCGGGCATGGCGAAGCCTTTGACTTGGCGGTCGAAGGCGGGGAGCGCTTCGCGGATTGCCTCGATCGCGTAGTCCGGCAGGCAGGTCGAGAGATCGGTCGCGCGCACCGAGGGTTTGTATGAGGGGATGACCGCGCCGAGTTCGGGCGAGGGTCTTGCGGCGATGAAGTCTTCGACGCGCTGGCCGGGGGCGGAGTAATCGCTGCCGCCGGCTTCGAAGGCGCGTTCTTCCCAATGGCGCTGGAATTCGATGCCGGCGAGCGGGTGGCC
>JBGOVA010000047.1:0-21985 GCA_041477875.1 Micropepsaceae bacterium
AACCCGGCCGGCCGGACGTGCCGATGCCGGCGGGCGAGGGCCAGGCCGGCTCGCCGGGCTTACTCGGCTTCCACAATACGAAGTCCATCGGATCGCGCTTATAGGGCGCAACCTCGACGCGGGCGCCGGCGATCATCTCGTCGAGTGGGCGACGCGCGAGTTTGCCGTAGTCGGGGTCGGAGGGAACGTGAAAGAGGACGTGCCGCTCGGCCTCGTAGGCGTGGTTGTTCGCGACGAGCTTGGCGATCATCGCGACGATTTCGGGGATGGTTTCGGTGACGCGCGGCTCAAGCGTCGGCGGCAAGCACCCGAGGGCGATGGCGTCCTCTTTGTAAACCCTGGCCGTGCCCTCGGTGAGTTCACGGATGGTGACGCCGCGCTCGGCGGCGCGGGCGATGATCTTGTCCTCGACGTCCGTGATGTTGCGGACGTAGGTCACGTGCTTCTCGCCGTAGATGTGGCGCAGCAAACGGAACAACACGTCGAAGACGATAACAGGCCTTGCGTTGCCGATATGCGCGTAGTCGTAGACCGTAGGTCCGCAGACGTACATGCGCACGTTCTTCGGGTCGATCGGTTTGAACAGCTGCTTCTCGCGCGCCGCGGTGTTGTAGATCGTCAAAGCCATAACTTCGTCCTCGCAAAGCCGGTCCGGCGGGCCGGTGCTTTGGATTCGGTCTCTGACGAGAAAAGGAATCGGTAGCGCGGCCGCCTAGTGTGTCGTTAGCCGCAAATACAAATGAAGCCCGCGCGCGAATTTCTTTGCGCGACGGCGGAAAATCCGGATGTGGTCGTCACTAGAGCCACGTCTGCCTCAAAACCTCATGCCGCCTGGCCGGCGAGCCGCTTGGCCGCCCGCTCGGGACCGATGAGGGGTAGCAGCTTTCGCATCTCCGGTCCATGGGGCTGCCCGGTCAACGCTAGACGCAGCGGCCTGAACAAAGCCTTACCTTTGGCGCCGGTTTTGGCTGAAACCGCGGACGTCCATTCGTTCCAGGTCGCGTCGGTGAAGGGGCCGTTAGGCAACAACGCGCGGGCGCTTTCGGCGAGAGACGCGTCTTCGATCACCGGTTCGAGCGGGCCTTCGATCACGTGCCACCAGCCGCGCGCCTCGTTCAGCAGCTGAATATTGTCGCGCACCGCCTCCCAAAACGGCGCGCCGCCACCGACGCCGAGGCGCGAGAGACCGGACGCGACCGCGTCGTATGGCATCGCGTGCAGGAGCTTGTGATTGATCGCCTTGAGGTCGTTCGGATCGAAATGCGCGGGAGCGCGGGAGAACTTCGCAAGGTCGAAATCGGCGACGAGCTCGTCGAGCGTCGCGCGCGGGACGACCGGATCGGACGTGCCGAGTTTCGCGAGCAGGCTGTTGATCGCCTGTGGTTCGATGCCCTCTTCGCGCAGGCCCTCGATCGAGAGCGAACCCAGGCGTTTCGAAAGCGCCTCGCCGCCCGCGCCGACCAGCATCGAGAAATGCGCGAACGCAGGGATCGGCGCACCGAGGGCCTCGAAGATTTCAACCTGCACACCCGTGTTGGTGACGTGATCCTCGCCGCGGATGATGTGGGTGATGGCGAAGTCGATGTCGTCGACAACGCTGGGCAGCGTGTAGAGGAAGCGGCCGTCCTCGCGGATCAACACCGGATCGGAGAGAGAGGCCGTCTCGATATGAACAGAGCCGCGGATGATGTCGTTGAATTCGACGCTCTTGCCGGAGAGCTTGAAGCGCCAGTGCGGTTTGCGGCCCTTCGCTTCGAGATCGGCGCGCTGTTCGGGCGTGAGGCTCAGCGCGGCGCGGTCGTAGACCGGCGGCTTGTGCTGGGCGAGTTGACGCTTGCGGCGGCGCTCCAATTCATCCGGCGTTTCGTACGCAGGATAGAGGCGACCCACGGTGCGGAGCTTGTCGGCGGCTGCCTCATATGCCGCCGTACGCTCCGACTGTTTGGCGAAGAGGTCATGCGTCAGGCCCAACCACGCGAGATCCGTGTGGATGCCCTGCGCGTTTTCTTCGGTCGAACGTTCAATGTCGGTGTCGTCGAGGCGCAGCAGAAACTTGCCGCCGGTCTTGCGCGCGAACAAATAGTTCGTCAGCGCGGCGCGGATGTTGCCGACGTGAAGTTTGCCCGTGGGGCTGGGCGCGAAGCGGACGACCGTTGTCATGGGCAGTTTATTAGCGGTTCACGTCGCGTCCCGGAAGGCGTTCGTAATCGGATAGCGCCTATCACGGCCGAAGTTCTTGCGCGTGATTTTGACGCCGGGCGGGGCCTGGCGGCGCTTGTATTCGGCGATCGAGAGCAGCTGTTCGACGCGCTTAATCGTGGCGAGGTCGTGGCCGCGCTTCATGATCTCTTCCACCGGCATCTCGTTTTCGACGAGGCATTCAAGGATGTCATCGAGCTTCGCGTAAGGCGGCAGCGAGTCTTCATCCTTCTGATTGGCGCGCAGCTCGGCGCTCGGCGGCTTGGTGATGACGCGTTCGGGCATGACGCGGCCCGAGGGGCCCTTCGCGTTCGCGGGCTTTTGCTGGTTGCGCCAGTGCGACAGGGCGAAAACCTGCATCTTGTAGATGTCTTTGAGGACGTTGTAGCCGCCGCACATGTCGCCGTAGAGCGTCGCGTAGCCGACGGACATTTCCGACTTGTTGCCTGTGGTGAGCACCATCGGGCCGAACTTGTTCGAGAGCGCCATCAGCGTCACGCCGCGGATGCGCGATTGGATGTTCTCCTCCGTCGTGTCGGGTGCCTTGCCGGCAAAGAGCGGTCCAAGCATCGCGCCGAAAGCCTTCACGCCGTCTTCGATCGGGATGGTGTCGAGTTGGGCGCCGAGAAGGTGCGCGACCTCGGCTGCGTCTTCGAGGCTGTCTTGGGCGGTGTAACGCGACGGCATCATCAAGCAACGCACGCGCGACGCGCCCAACGCATCGACGGCGACGGCTGCCGTCAGGGCCGAGTCGATGCCGCCGGAGAGGCCCAGCACGACACCGGGGAAACGGTTCTTGTTCACGTAGTCGCCGAGGCCCAGCATCATCGCCCGGTAGATCGCCTCGAGCCCCGCCGGTACCGAGGCCTTTGTCCCCGGCTCGCAGATCCAGCGTTTGCCATCGCGGCGCCAGGTCGTGATCGCAAGCGCCTCTTCCCAGGCCGGCATCTGCAGCGCCAGGCTTCTGTCCGGATTGATGACGAAGGATGCGCCGTCGAAGACGAGTTCATCCTGACCACCGACCTGATTCAAGTACGCTAGTGCCAGGCCGCTTTCGACGACGCGCGAGACGGCGATGTTGAGACGGGTCTCCTCTTTGGTCGCTTCAAACGGCGATCCGTTCGGCACGAGCAGGAATTCGCCGCCCGTCTCGCCGATGCACTCGACGACATCGCCCCTCCAGATGTCTTCGCAGATGGGCACGCCGACGCGCACGCCGCGAATGTCGATGGGCCCCGGCATCGGGCCCGGTGTAAAGACGCGCTTCTCGTCGAAGACGCCGTAGTTCGGCAGGTCCACCTTGTAGCGCAGCGCCTTCACCGCGCCGCCGTCCAGCAGCGCGAAGGCGTTGTAGAGCTTGCGGTCCTCGAGCCACGGCGTGCCGATGAGCGTGGCGGGACCGGATGTCGTTTCTTTCGCCAGTGCCTCGATCGCCGCACGCGCGTCGGCCTGCAGTGCCGGCTTCAGCACCAAATCTTCCGGCGGATAGCCGACGATGAAAAGCTCGCTGAAGAGGATGATGTCGGCGCCTTGCGCGGCGGCGTCCGCGCGCGCTTTGCGCGCCTTGGCGAGATTGCCGGGGACATCGCCGACGATCGGATTGAGCTGAGCGAATGCGATCTTGAGAGAGGCGGTCATGACGACCCTATATGCTCGGTCACTCGATGGCGCAAAGATGTTCGTCGCCGGACTTGGCCTTGGCCTTGGCGCAGACGACGTCCCAGAGCGGCATCATTTGACCCTGCATGTCTTCGGCCATCTTTTTCAAGCCGCCCGGCGAGGTGTCGGGACGCGCGCGACCGGCATACCACAGGGGAAGATATGGGGTGGCGCCGCAGAGTTCTCCGTGCGCGACTTTTCCCGTGCACGCCACTTGGCGCAGATCGTTGTAGCGCCCCACGGTGTCGTAGAGACGGCGATACGGCTCGCGCTCGGCGATCGCTTCGGCGGCGGGGATGGCAGGCGCGGACGCGCCCAAGATCTCAAGGCCCCGGCGCGTCTGATCCTGCATGACTTCGACGCGGCCGATCATGATCTCCGTCTCGAACAATGCGTCGTGCTCGAGCGCGGCGAGCTTTTGCTTCGCGGCCGGATCGGGCGGAGGGTCGGTCTTCAGAAGCTCATCGCAGGCGGCGAGCACCAGCGAAAGCGATATGAGAGCGGCGGAATGGCGGGGCGTCATACCGCAGATTTGACCGCCGCGACGACGCGGTCAATCTGGGCGTCGGTCACATAAGGGTGCATGGGCAGGCTGAGCACACGCTGGGCCAGTTTTTCGCAGACCGGCAGGCCGCCTTTGGGGGCGTATTTCGCGAAGGCCTTATGCTGGTGGAGCGCCTTGAAGTAGTAGACGGACGACGGCACGCCCGCGTCCTGCAGCTTCTTTTGGACGGCCTCGCGGTCGTCGACTTGGATCGTGAAGAGGCCCCAGGCGCTTTGGCTGCCCGCCGGCACGTGCTGGACCTCGACGGCGTTGCCGAGCGCCTGGCGGTAGCGCTGAGCGATGCGTTCGCGCGCTTTCATTTCTTCGGGAAAGATCGTGAGCTTCGAGAGGAGCACGGCGCATTGGACCGAATCCAACCGGCCGTTCACGCCGACGCGGATCGACTCCTTCTTCTGCGCGTCGGTGCCGTGCCAGCGGATCGACGACCAACGGTCGAAGCGCGCGGCGTCGTCGGTGAACATCGCGCCGCCGTCGCCGTAGCAGCCGAGCGTCTTCGACGGATAGAAGCTTGTCGCCGTCATGTCGGTGAGCGCGCCGATGTGCGCGCCGCCCTGCGCGCCGCCGAGACTTTGCGCGGCGTCGGCGAGCACCAGCATGCCGTGCTTTTTCGCGATGCGATTGAGCGCGGCGTAGTCGGCGGGCAAACCGTAGAGATCGACCGCAAGGATCATGCGCGGGCGCAGTTTGCCTTCGCGTTTGACCGCCTCGATCTGCGCTTCGAGATGCGCGCCATCGATGTTGCAGGTGTGCGCGTCGGCGTCGACGAAGACGGGCGTTGCGCCAGCCACAAGGACGGCATTTGCGGAGGCGTTGTAGGTGAAGCCGGGCAAGAAGATCGCGTCGGTTGCTTGAACGTCTTCAGCCATCAAGGCGATGACGAGCGCGTCGGTGCCACTGGCGACGGCGAGCGCGTGTTTCGCGCCCGTCAAGGACGCGAGCGCGGCTTCAAGCTCGCCGACTTCGGGGCCGCCGATGAAGGCGCCGTGGTCGAGGATCTTCTGCCAGCGCTTTTCGATGTCGGCGCGCAGGCGCTTCTTCGGCGTTTCGAGATCGAAAAAACGGATCGGGCCCGCATCCGCCGTCACGGTGCGGGGCTCCATCTTCGCGGCTTCAGGCATGAGCGGTTCTCTTTTGGGGAACGGCCGCCTTGGCCGCATCGAGTATCGAGAGCGCCGTCTGGAGTGCGAGGCGCGCTTCGCGCGGGTTGATCGCGGCGGGCTTGTCTTCGCGCACGGCGCGGACGAATTGCGCGACGCTGTGACCCAGCGGATCGGTCGACGGGCACGGCATGCCTTCAACGACGCCCGGGCTTCCCAACGGGCGCAGTTTGCGCGGTGTGGTGTTCCTCATCTCGCGCGTCAGGAAATCGATGAAGATTTCGCCGTCCGGATAGACGATGCGCATGAAGCGCTTGCGCGCCTCGGCCATGCGGCTGGCGAACAAATCGACCTGCATGCCGTCGGCAAACCGCAACTGCGCGGAAACTTCATCCGAACGCCAGGACAGCGAACGCTCGCTCGCGCGCACGTCGATCACGGGTGCGGCGTTCAGTTGATGGACGAGATCGATGTCGTGGATCATCAGGTCGTGGACGACGCTGACGTCCGTGTTGCGCGGATTGAAGGGCGCGGCGCGGTGGCTTTCGACCTTGAGCGGCGTCGGGCCGCCGTCGAAGAGGCCCAAGTGGCGCATCACGAAGCGTTCTTGGTGGCCGGTGTGAAGCACCAAGCCGCGCTGTTCGGCCAAGCGGACGAGCGCATCGGCTTCGCGCAAGTTCGCGGCCAACGGCTTTTCCATCAGGATGTGCTTGCCCTGATTGAGGCAGCCGACGCCGATCTCGCCGTGGAAGCGCGCGGGCACCGCGATCGTCACCACATCGACATGGGGCAGGATCGCGCGCCAGCCCGTGAACGCTTTGACCATGAAATCCCTCGCGAGCGTTTCGGCGTGTGCGCCTTGCGCGTCGGCAACGCCCACGAGTTTCACGCCGGGCAAGCTCGCGTACTTCTGCGCATGCAGGCGACCGAACGCGCCGGCGCCGATGACGCCCGCACGAAGTTCGCGTGGTTGATCAAGTGTTGAAGTAACCAAGGATCCGACCCGTCACTCTCCAGCTGCGACGCAACCCGTGCGTGCGTTTCATGATCCCCTCTTTGATTCCTCTAGGCCACAGGGGTGCTTGCCGCAGCAATTCAACAAATGTTGCAGGGTTGTCACTTGCTCCCTTTCCCTGGCGCAGTCGCCAGGCCAAACTATGGTTGACGCCATTTCTTTCCCCAACTGAAGGAGACTTCCATGCGCAACCTGAAAGGTCACGAGATCCATTTGAAGAGCCGGCCCGTCGGTATGCCGACCGAGGCCAACTTCGAATATGCAGAGGCGGCGGTGGCCGAGCCGAAGGACGGCGAGGTGCTGGTCCGCAACATATGGATGTCGGTCGATCCCTATATGCGCGGGCGGATGATGGACCGGCAGAGCTATGTGCCCCCATTCCAGATCGGGCAGCCGCTCCAGGGCGGCGCGATCGGTCAGGTGATCGCCGCGGGCAGGGGCGCTCATTTCGCGGTGGGGGATTACCTCAACCACATGTTGGGCTGGCGCGAGTATGCAGTCGTCGGGTCGCAGGCCATGCCGCAGAAGGTCGACCCGAAGCTGGCGCCGGTACAGAGTTTCTTGGGCGCCCTCGGCATGCCAGGGCTGACGGCCTATGTCGGCCTGTTCAAGATCGGCGCGTTCAAGCCGAGCGATACCGTGTTCGTGTCGGCGGCGTCGGGCGCAGTGGGCGCGGTCGTCTGTCAGCTCGCGAAGGCGCATGGCGCCTACGTGGTCGGCTCGGCCGGTTCGGACGAGAAGTGCCAGTGGCTCGTCAAGGAAGCCAAGATCGACAAGGCGATCAACTACAAGAGGGAAACGAACCTCGATGCAGCCGTGGGTGTGGCGTTCCCGAAAGGCATCGACGTTTATTTCGAGAACGTCGGCGGCAAGCACCTCGAAGCCGCGATCAATCACATGAAGCCGTTCGGGCGGCTCGCGCTCTGCGGGATGATCGAACAGTACAACAACACGGAAGCCGCGCCCGGCCCGTCGAACATCATCATGGCGATCGGCAAGAGCCTTAAGTTAGAAGGATTCATCGTTTCGAATCACTTCGACATGCTGCCCGCGTTTCAGAAGGAAATGGGCTCACTGATCGCGCAGGGCAAAATGAAGTGGAAGGAGACGGTCGTTGAAGGGCTGCAGAACGCGCCGAAGGCGTTCGTCGGCCTCTTCAAGGGCGAGAACTTCGGCAAGGCGCTGGTCAAGATAGGGCCAGACAAGGCGGTTTGATGGCTGCAACTCTGCGCCGTTGGGTTTTGGCGAAACGCCCGCAAGGCGTGCCGCAAGTCTATGATTTCCGTTTGCAGCAGGCGCCACTCCCTGATCTTCAAGACGGACAAGCGCTGATCCGGGTCGAGCATATTTCGGTCGACCCGGGCATGCGCTCACGGTTGTCGGGGGATTCCTATGCCCCCGCCCTGGCCATTGGTGCGACGATCGAGAGCGCGGGTGTGGGCATTGTCGTGGAGTCGCGCAACGCCAAACTGAAAGAGGGCGCGCAGGTTTGGGGCGGGTTCGGCTGGCAGAGCTACATGATCAGCGACGGGCGCGGCGTGCAGGCGCTCGACCCCGCTATCTATCAAGGCGCGATCAAGCCGACGGCGGCGATCGGCGTGTTCGGTATTCCGGGACTGACCGCGTTCTTCGGCATGTTCGAGATGGGCAAGCCGAAGGCCGAGCAGGTAGTCGTCGTCTCATCCGCCGCCGGAACGGTCGGTGCGACGGCCGGGCAGATCGCGAAGATTTCCGGCTGCACGGCGATCGGGCTCGCCGGATCGGATGCGAAGTGCGCGTACCTCAAGGAGATCGGGTTCGACGTTGCGATCAACTACAAGACCGCGGGCGATTTGACGGCGGCGCTCAAGCAGGCGGCGCCGAAAGGCATCGACATCTATTTCGACAATGTCGGCGGCGAGACGCTCGATGCAGCCATCGTGAACATGCGGCGCCACGGTCGCATCGTCGTGTCGGGACAGATTTCCGAATACAACACGGCGAGCCCGCGCGGCATCCGCAACACCCTGCCCTTCATCACGCAGCGGCTGAGGATGGAGGGGCTCGTCGTCTATGACTACGGCGTGCAGTTCAATGAGGCGCGCGCGCAGATGGCCGAGTGGGTGCGCGCGGGCAAGCTCTCCTATCGCGAAGAGATCATCGACGGGCTGGAGCAAGCGCCGGCAGCGTTCATAGGGCTCTTCACCGGCGATAGTTTTGGGCGACGCTTGGTTCGCGTCGGTTGAGCATCGGCTTGCGCCAGGACGACGTCGCGGCGATGAGGCCTTCGCGCAAGGGTACGACGCTCATCATTTCGTCTGAGCCCAATGCGTATTCGATCGCGGCGTTCGGGCCGAGCGTCAGGACGAAATCGCAGGTGATGCCGGCGTCGCTCAACCGTTCGGGACGATAGCAACGGCCGGCGTAGAGCGTCGCGAGCTCTTCCGCTTTGCCGCTTTGGGGCTCGCCGCGCAGGAGATAGACCCACGGTGTGCCGTCGGCTTCGATGCGGAAGAGTTGCCAGTCGGCGCGCAGGATCAGTTTGCGGCCCGACCATGTGCCCGCTCCGGCCCAGGCTTGCGCCAATTGCGGCAGGTGATCGTCGGGCGGGGTGTAGGCGCGCCAGAAGGTGATCGGCAACGGCTTGCCTCTCAGTCCGATTTCGGCGCCGGGGCCGAGGTCCTTCGCCGGGACCTTGAGAGCGATCGCTTGCGCTCCACCGCAATCGGCGAGGAAGGACGCGGCCGGGAGAACACCGACCTCGCGAACGTCCCAGCAGCCGGCAAAGCGCATGAGGTCGGCGCGCCAGCCTTCGCCGCTCATCATTGCGCGCGGGATGAAATAGACGTCGGCGCCGGCGCGCACCGCGACGTCGGGATGTCTCAGCGCGATGCGGTCGAGATAGGCTTTGAGCCCGATCACGACTGCGCCGAATGCGCACCAGATCAGAAGCGCGCGCCGCATCCGATTTGCCCCACACAATATTGCCCCGCCGCAAAGCTAGACGGGCGCGTCGGCACAAGGCAAGCGGATCGCCTGCGCCGCCCGTTCCCCTCCCGGATGTGCGCCGGACGCCATGCAGCCTTGCCCGGCAAAGATCTCGGGGAAGCTGTCAGGCGGGTGACGACGGCTTGCGTGCCTATTGCGCGGCCACACGCGGGGTCTTGGCGCGTTCGGCGCGGATGCCCTCGGCGACCAGGAACGCGAGCTCCAAAGCTTGGTTGGCGTTCAGGCGCGGGTCGCAATGGGTGTGGTAGCGGCTCGACAAGTCGGCGTCGGTGATTGCCGCGGCGCCGCCGGTGCACTCGGTCACGTTCTGGCCGGTCAATTCCCAGTGAACGCCGCCTGCGTGCGTGCCTTCGGCGCGGTGGATGACGAAGAAGTTCTGCACTTCCTTCAGCACGCGCTCGAAGGGGCGCGTCTTCAGGCCGTTCGACGATTTGATCGTGTTGCCGTGCATCGGATCGCAGGACCAGACAACCTTGCGGCCTTCGCGCTTGACGGCGCGGACAAGGCGCGGCAGATGCTCGTCGACTTTGTCGACGCCGAAGCGAGCGATCAACGTCAGGCGCCCGGCTTCGTTCGCGGGATTCAAAACATCACAGAGGCGGATCAGATCGTCGTTCGACAGCGACGGCCCGCATTTGACCGCGAGGGGATTGTTGATGCCACGCGCGAACTCGACATGCGCGCCGTCGAGCTGTCGCGTGCGATCGCCGATCCACAACAGATGGGCGGACGTGTCGTACCAGTCGCCCGTCGTCGAATCGATGCGCGTCATGGCCTGCTCGTAGCCGAGCAGCAATGCTTCGTGACTCGTGTAGAAGTCGGTAGTGCGCAGTTGGGGCGTGGACTCCGGCGTGACGCCGCAGGCTTCCATGAATTCCAGCGTTTCGGAAATGCGGTCGGCGAGCGTGCGGTAGCGTTCGACCGACGGCGAACCGGCAATGAAGCCCAGGTTCCAACGGTGCACGTTGTGCAAGTCGGCATAACCGCCTTGGGCGAAGGCGCGCAGAAGGTTGAGCGTCGAGGCGGCCTGCGCATAGGCCTGGATCATGCGTTCGGGGTCGGGCGTGCGCGACGCCGCATCGAAGGGCGCGGCGTTGACGATGTCGCCGCGGTAGGAAGGAAGCTCCACGCCGTTTTGTGTTTCGGTGTCGCCCGAGCGCGGCTTGGCGAACTGGCCGGCGATGCGCCCGACCTTCACGACCGGCATCGCGCCGGCGAACGTCAGGACGACCGCCATTTGCAGGATCACGCGGAACGTGTCGCGGATGTTGTCGGGGTGGAACTCGGCGAACGACTCGGCGCAGTCCCCGCCTTGCATCAGGAAAGCACGGCCCTCGGCCACGTCGGCTAGCGAGCGCTTGAGGTTGCGCGCTTCACCCGCAAACACGAGCGGCGGATAGGACTTCAGGCGCGTCTCGACGCGCGCCTGCGCCTCGGCGTCCGGATAGACCGGCACCTGCTCGATCGGGCGTGTGCGCCAACTGGCGGGATTCCAACTCATTTCTCGGCTACCAACGGATTTCAAACCGTAGATAGCGCGCGCCCGCGGCCAAAGCCAGTTTCACAGCGACGCGCGGTTAATCATCACTCTCGCCGAGCAGCTTGATGCTCGGGTCGGCGGTGATGGTGGCGCGAAGTGCCGCAACCAAGGCGTCGAACCAGTCCTGCCGCCGCGCATGGGCGCCGGGTTGCCAGATGAAAGCGGACTCATGAAGCTCGAGCGCAGCCAGCCATTCCGCGTCTATGTTTCTGGGGTAGTCGCCCTCCAATAGGCCGGCATAGACCCAACAGCGATCACCGCCCAACTCGACCCAGAAGCCCCAGCCGTAGTCTTCCTGGATCGGCTCGCCGATGTCCGCTTGTTCCATCGCTTGCAGCAGGCCGGTGCGCAGCCAAACGATCACGTCGTCGCCGAAACTGCGATCGCCGAGGAACTGGCTCTTGCGTTCCGTCGCGTTGAATCGAGACGCACTGAAATGAAATGAGTGGTGCATCGCCCGTCCCCCAACGGCGTGACAGCATCCACGGGCGGCGCTTCGATCATTCTAATTTGAACGACGCAATTTTATGTTCCGCGCCCAGCGCGGCGTAATCGCGTGTGTGAGGTTAAGAAAACACCAACAGCGCCGCTCAGCGCGGGCGTGCTCAGCGGGAACGCCGCGGCAGCTCGACCGTCTTGACGCCACTCTGCGTGCCGACGAGGGCCACACTTGCAATGGCGACAAAAAGGCCATGGCCGACAACGCCGGGAATACCTTCCAGCGCATGCGCAAGCCGTTCGGGATCGGGGATCGTCTCGGCCGCGCAGTCGGCGATGTAGTTGCCGCCGTCCGTCGTGAAGGGATGAGCCTCACCCCCGCGCAGTCGCATCAGATTCTGGGAGCAGCCCGCGCGCGCCGCAGCCTCCGCGATGCGCTCCATCGTGACCTGCCAGCCGAAGCGCGTGATTTCCACCGGCAACGGGAAACGGCCGAGCGTATCGACCAGCTTTGCCGCATCGGCGATAACGACCATTCGGTCGGACGCGGAGGCCACTATTTTCTCGCGCAAAAGGGCGCCGCCGCCCCCTTTGATCAGCGTGAGACCGGGGCCGATCTCATCAGCGCCGTCGACGGTCAAATCGAGGTGGCGCACCGTGTTAAGGTCGGCAACCGCAAACCCGAGTTCGCGCGCGAGGGTCGCCGTGCGTTCCGACGTGGCAACGGTCGTCAGTTTCAACTCGGCCTTTACCCGCGCCGCCAAGGCGCGAACGAAATGCTCGGCCGTCGAGCCCGTGCCCAGCCCCAGGCGCATGCCTGGCTTGACATATTCGAGCGCCGCTTCGGCGGCGGCACGCTTTTGGTCGTCGACCGTGTGGTTGTTCAGCATGGCGTCACTATAGGGGCGAAAGGCCCACGACCGCAAAGGCAAAGGGCAAATATCTCCGCGGGAAACACGCGGCGGCCGCGCTCCACCTCCGTCGATTTCCTCGCGCGGGAAATGTGACGCCGGCAACACTCGTGCGCTGAGCGGCCGGACACAATCTGTTTCAGCGTCGTCGCAGAGGGACCGCCGCCCGCGCGTGCCCGCGCGAAAGGCGATGCGCATAATCGCAAGTCTTTCCGCGGTGTTTACGTTGGTTAAGCGAGCGTCACTCGACTTCGGATAATGCGCGCGCATTGACCGTTCCTGAACGAATTGCTGGCATTGTGTCACAACCGCGTGTGTTGATCGCGGGCGGCATGATCTGCCACGGTTTGGCCTTCGTGCCCACATGAAGTGATGGACATGAGCGTTCAGGGCGACAGGGACGAGAATAGTTTCCCAACCTACTCCAAGGGGGAAATTCTAGCCGACACGGCGGCACATGTGCTCGGCCTTCTGTTCGGTCTCGTCGCGACGATCGCGCTTCTCATCACCGCTTCCCAGCACGACCAAGCGCTTCTGATCCTCGGCGCCAGCCTCTACGGTCTCGGCCTTCTGGCCATGTTGACGTGTTCGGCCGCCTACAATCTCTGGCCGCCCTCGCCGACCAAGGAGCTCTGGCGGCGTTTCGATCATGCGGCGATTTTCATCATGATCGCGGGAACCTATACGCCGTTCCTCCTGAACCGTGTCGGCGGGGACTGGGGATACGGCCTGTTGTCCTTCGTGTGGTCCGTGGCGTTGATCGGTGCGGGGATGAAGCTCGCGTTCCCACGCCGGTGGGAGTCGATCACGATCGCGATGTATCTGGGTCTCGGCTGGTCGATCCTGGTTGCGATCAATCCTTTGCTGCAGTCGGTGTCGGTGAATAGCCTGATCCTGATCGCAGCCGGCGGCCTGATTTACAGCGTCGGCGTCGTGTTCCACCTGTGGGAGCGGCTGCCCTATCAGAACGCCATCTGGCACTGGCTCGTCCTGGCCGCCGCCGCCTGCCACTACATCGCGATCCTCAACGAAGTCGCGATCGCCGGGACGCATTAAGCGCCTATTCCACCGTCACCGATTTCGCCAGGTTGCGCGGCTGATCCACGTCCGTGCCTTTGACGACGGCAGTATGATAGGCGAGCAGCTGGACCGGCACAGCATAGAGTAAGGGCGCCGCAAACGGATCGACCTCGGGCACTTCGATGCGCGCCCAAACTTTGTCGCCGGCGAGTTCAAGGCCGCGCTTGTCGGAGATCAGGATCACTTTGCCTTTGCGCGCCATCACTTCCTGCATATTCGAGACGGTCTTCTCGAACAGGCTGTCGTAGGGCGCGATGACGACGACCGGCACGTTCTCGTCGATGAGGGCGATGGGACCGTGCTTCATCTCGCCGGCGGCGTAGCCCTCGGCGTGGATGTAGGAGATTTCCTTGAGCTTCAACGCGCCTTCGAGAGCGATCGGGTACGAGAGACCGCGTCCGAGATAGAGCACGTCGCGCGCCTTGGCGAGTTCGTGGGCGAGCGCCTCGTAGATCGGCTCCTGCTTGAGAAGCTCGATCATGTGACGCGGCACTTCCATCAGCGTCCGCGTGAGGCGGATTTCGGCGTCGCGCGAGATGGCGTTGCGCGCGCGGCCCGCGGCGATCGCGAGCGCGGCCAGCACGGTCAGCTGGCAGGTGAAGGCTTTGGTCGAGGCGACGCCGATCTCGGGGCCGGCGTGGGTCGGGAAGATGACTTCGGATTCGCGTGCGATCGACGAGCCCGGCACGTTGACGACCGAGGCGATATGCTGGCCGTGCTCTTTGCAATAGCGCAAAGCCGCAAGCGTGTCGGCGGTTTCGCCCGACTGAGAAACGAACAACGCGAGACCGCCACGCGGCAGCGGCGCTTCGCGGTAGCGGAACTCGGACGCCACGTCGACTTCGACCGACATGCGCGCGATGCTCTCGAACCAATACTTCGCGACGATGGTTGCGTAAGAGGCGGTGCCGCAGGCGATCATCGTCGCCTTCGGGATCGAGGCGAAATCGAAAGGCATGGTAGGCAGCGCGACGGCCTGCGTGACCGGGTTGACGACGCTCACCAGTGTGTGGCCGATGACCTCGGGTTGCTCGAAGATTTCCTTCGCCATGAAGTGCCGGTGGGCGCCCTTGTCGACGAGGCTCGCCGAAATAGAGGTCGTTTGAATCTCGCGATTGGTCGGGCGATCGCGTTCGTCGTAGATCGTCGCGCCGTCGGGGCGGATGACCGCCCAGTCGCCGTCTTCGAGATAGGCGACTTTGTTGGTCAGTGGTGCGAGGGCGAAGGCGTCCGAGCCCAAGAACATCTCGTTCTTGCCGAAACCGATGGCGAGCGGCGGACCGCGGCGGGCGGCGATCATTAGGCCTTCGTTGCCGGTGAAGATCATGCCGAGGGCGAAGGCGCCCTTGAGGCGCTTGATCGCAGCGGAAGCCGCCTTCGCCGGTTCGAGGCCTTGGTTCAAATATTCGGTTATCAGGTGAACCGAAACCTCGGTGTCGGTTTCGGTGTGGAATTTGTGACCCTTGGCTTGCAGTTCCTCGCGCAGCTCGCGGAAGTTCTCGATGATGCCGTTGTGAACGACCGCGACGCGGTCGGAGACGTGCGGGTGTGCGTTGGTTTCGTTCGGTACGCCGTGCGTCGCCCAGCGCGTGTGGCCGATGCCGGTCGAGCCGGGCAACGGCTTGTCGCGGAGAACCTTGTCCAGCCCTGAGAGTTTGCCAGGCGCGCGGCGGCGTTCGATACGGCCGTTCACGAGCGTTGCGATGCCCGCGGAATCATAGCCGCGATACTCAAGACGTTTGAGCGAATCCAGAATGACGGGTGCTGCGTCCGGGCGCCCCACGATCCCAACGATGCCGCACATCAGAGCTTCTCCTTCGTCTTGGCTTTCGCCGCGCGTTTCTTGGCGCGAAACTTCGACGCCCAGCCACGGACTTCGCGCTGTTCGCTGCGCTCGACCGCAAGGGCGTCGCCCTCAACTTCCTTGGTGATCACGCTGCCGGCACCGACATAGGCGCCGTCGCCGATCTTCACCGGCGCCACGAGCGCGCTGTTTGAGCCGATGAAAACTTCGGCGCCGATGTCGGTGAAGTGCTTGTCGAAACCGTCGTAGTTGCAGGTGATGGTGCCGGCGCCGATGTTCGCGCGCGCACCGACGCGCGCGTCCCCGATATAGGCGAGATGGTTGGCCTTGGCGCCGTCTTCGATCACGGCTTTCTTGATCTCGACGAAATTGCCGATATGCACGTCGCGTCCGATCACCGTGCCGGGACGCAAGCGCGCATAAGGGCCGACGATAGCGCCATCGGCGATCGTGCAATCCTCAAAGTGGCAAAATGGCTTAATGGTGACGTTGTCGGCGACTTTAACCTTGGGACCGAAGACGACGTTGGGGCCGATCGTTACGTCGCGGCCGAGGGCGGTGTCGTGGCTGAGCCACACCGTCTTGGGGTCGGTCATGGTTGCGCCGTTCAGCATGGCGCGTTCGCGCAGGCGGCGTTGCATGATGCTTTCGACCAGCGCCAACTCCACGCGTGAGTTGATGCCGAGCACGTCTTCGGCCGGCACTTCGACGGCGACGCAGCGCAAGTCGCGGCGGCGCGCGCCCGTGACGATATCGGTCAGGTAGAATTCGCGTTGCGCGTTGTCGTTCTTGAGTTCGCCGAGCAGCGTGCGAAGCAGCTTCGCGTCGAGAAGGAAGCCGCCTGCGTTGCAGAACGGAATCCGTCTCTCCTCGGGCGTCGCGTCGCGCGCTTCGACGATGCGGTCGAGGTCGCCGTTCGCAAGAGGGATCAGGCGGCCATAGGGCGACGGATCGTCGGGTCTGAATCCCATCAGCGCCAAGTCGGCGCCAGCCACGCGCGCCGCCAGGAGCTTCTCAAGCGTCGCCTGAGTCAGAAGCGGGTTGTCCCCGTAAAGAACCATGACGTCGCCGGCGAAACCGTCGAGCGCCGGCAACGCGCTGCGGGCGGCGTCACCGGTGCCGAGCGGCGGATCTTGCACAGTTGTTGCGGCGCCAAAGCTTCGCGCGTAATCGGCGATGTCGGATTGTTGCGCGCCGACTACCACGGCGAGCTTGGCCGCGCCCAATGTCCTCAGCGTGCTCAAGATGTGGCCGAGGATCGGCATCCCCGCGACGGCGTGCAGCACCTTGGGCAGCGCCGACTTCATGCGCGTGCCCTTGCCTGCGGCCAAGATGACGGCGGCGAGCGGGATGCTTTGTTTGTTCGCGGTCTGAGACGTCAAGCCTAAACCCTGAAAAACGGGGGACTTCCGGCGTTTCGGCGGTCGGACGCTGACATACGGTTATGGCATGGCGAAATAAAGAAATGTTTCGCTTTCTTGCCACATAAATGGCAGATGGCCGCCCTTGATTGCATGAGAGTCTTAACGCGGTGCCCGCAGCCTTTCCCGAAAGCGTCATTTTCGACCTCGACGGTACGTTGGTCGACACCGCGCCGGACCTGACTGCCGCGCTCAACGCGGTATTGACGCGTGCGGGCCGCAAGGGCGTTCCGCTGGATGAGGTTCGCCATGTGGTGGGCCGGGGCGCACGGGTCCTGATCGAGCGGGCAATGGCTGAGTCCGGACCGCCGCCCGATGCCGCCGCCGTCAGCGACATGGTGCGCCACTTTCTTGAGCACTACGACGGCAATATCGCTGCGACGAGCGCGCCCTTTCCGGGAGCCGAGGCGGTCGCGCGGCGTCTCGCGGCGCGCGGGCATCGGCTTGGGATCTGCACGAACAAGCCCGAAGCATTGTCGCTGAAACTCATGGACGCCCTGGGATTGCGGGAGCTGTTTCCGGTGATCCTGGGTGCCGACAGCAGGCCCTATCGCAAGCCCGATCCGCGCCATCTTCTGGATACGATCGCAGCACTGGGCGGGCACAAGGAGAGCGCCGTTCTTGTCGGCGACAGCGAAACGGACGTGGCGACCGCACGTGCGGCGAACGTGCGCGTCATCGTCGTGAGTTTCGGCTATACCGAGACACCCGCACGCGACCTGGGCGCAGACATTGTTATCGATCATTTCGACGCTTTGGAACGCGCGCTACAGACGCTTGCGCGCGCTTGACTTGACGCATCCAGCGCCCCTATAGCAGCTTTCCTTTTGGATTCCGGGCGCTTAGCTCAGCGGGAGAGCACTACCTTCACACGGTAGGGGTCGCTGGTTCAATCCCAGCAGCGCCCACCATCCTCTGGCGAAGCGCGTCCGCGCCACCCACATAGCACTCACTCTCGAACGGTCGACGCGCGCACCCATGGAATTCCTGCTTAGGCCCGAGGTTTGGTTCGCGTTCCTGACGTTGACTGTCCTAGAGATCGTTCTGGGCGTCGACAATATCGTCTTCATCGCCATCCTGGCCGGGCGGCTGCCGCATGAGAAACGGGCGGCGGCGCGCCAGATCGGGCTCGCCGTCGCGCTGGCGACGCGTCTTGCTCTGCTCGTCACCTTGTTTCACCTGGCGCATCTCGAAACGAAGACGGGCTTCTCGATCTTCGGGCGCGATCTTTCCTGGCGCGATATGGTGCTCGGCGCGGGCGGCCTGTTCCTGATCTGGAAGGCGGTCGTGGAGATGAACATCGCGGTCCGCCCGCACAAGCACCCGCCCAAGGAAAAAAAGTCAAAGCGCGCGCGCGCGGCTTTTGCGTGGATCATCGTTCAGATCGCCGTCATCGACATCGTCTTCTCGATCGACTCGGTGATTACGGCGGTAGGCATCGCACAGCAGATCGAGATCATGGCGGCGGCGATCATCATCGCGGTCTTCGTGATGATGGTGGCGATCAATCCGATTGCGGCTTTCATCGAAAAGCACAAAGAGATCAAGATCGTCGCGTTGAGCTTCCTGCTTCTGGTCGGCTTTATCCTTGTCGCCGAGGCCATGGGCACCCCGATTCCCAAGGGCTATCTCTACTTCGCGCTCGGCTTTGCGGGGCTGGTGCAGGCGTTGATCCTGTGGGCGCAGTCGAGCGAGCGGCATCTCGAAACCCTTGCCATGCGCGACGAGAAGTCGGACAAGACGGCCTAGTTCGGCGCGCTGCAATTGTCGGCCAGCGGCGTATCGGACTTCGCCGGGGCCCGCGCAAATTCCTCGATCGCATCCCAGGTGCGCTCGGCCTTCAGGTCGCGCAGCAGCATGTGGTAGCCGTCGCCGAAGCAGCTGATGCGCGTGGCGCCGGGCATGGCGGCCACCGCCTCTTCGATCGGGCGCGAGGGGACGACTTCATCACCTTTGGCATAGAGAATTTGGGTCGGCAGGCGAACGTTCGGCGCCGCGCGCCAGGCGGCCTCCATCAAATCCACGAGCCCGTAGATCGCGTCGATGCGCGTGCGCTTGATGACGTAGGGATCGCGGCCGAGCGCGATCAACATGTCTTCGTTGTCGGACGGCTTGATATTGAGGCCCTGGCCGGTCAGTTGCGAGCCTGGTGAGACCTGCATCATCGCCCACAAGGCGGAACGCTTCACGATGTCGAGGTTCGACCAGCCCCACAACGCCGGCGAAAGCAGGATCAATCCGTCGGCGATCGGCTTGCCGCTTCGCGTTGCCGCGAGCATTGCGACCGCGCCGCCCATGCTTTCACCGAGAAGGAAGATGCGTGCGCCGGGATGGCGCTCGCGCACAAGGGCGATGAATGTGCGCGCGTCGCTTGCCATGACCTCGTGGCCTGGCCAGCGGCCGTTGCCCTCCGTGCGGCCGAAGCCGCGTTGGTCGTAGGCGTAGATGGTGATGCCGTGCGCCTGCCAGTGCTTCGCCGCGCCTTCGATGAACTGGCCGTAGTCGTTCATGCCATGTAGTGCGACGACGACGATCGGCGGGTTTTGCGTTTGCCACGCGCTCAGCCCAAGCACGTAGCCGTCGTTCGCCATCCAATGGCCTTGGTCGACGAAATGCGGCGTCGTGGGGCCGGGGCCCGGCGGCAAATGCTGCGGGGACACGCAGGCCGCGAGGGCCAAGCACAGGACGAAACCAAGAACGCGGTTCATGCTTTCAGAATACGCGAAACGCGGCGGCGCAGGTGTGGCACAAGTTCCGCTTCGAACCAGGGATTTGCTTTGATCCAGCCGTTGTTGCGCCAGGAGGGATGGGGCAGCGGGATAAACTTCGGGCCGTAGTCGCGCCAGGCGTTCACGGTTTCGGTCAAGCTCGGCTTGGTCTTGCCCTTCAAGTGCCAGGCTTGCGCATAAGAACCGACGAGCAACGTCAGTTCGATGTGCCTCAGCTTGGCGAAGACCTTGTCGCGCCAGGCGGGCGCGCACTCCTTGCGCGGGGGAAGGTCGCCGCCGCCGTCGTTGAGCCCGGGGAAGCAGAATCCCATCGGCACGATGGCGATGCGCGCTTCGTCGTAGAAGGTTTCCTTGTCGATGCCCATCCAGGCGCGCAGGCGATCGCCCGAAGGATCGGTGAAGGGCATGCCGCTCGCATGCACGCGGGTGCCGGGGGCCTGGCCTGCGATGCACAGGCGCGCGGTTTCGCTTGCGCGGATGACCGGGCGCGGTTCGTGCGGCAGCTGCTGCGCGCAGATGCGGCACGCGCGGATGTCGCGCAGCAGCGCTTCGAACGCCGCCGTCACGCGGCGCGTTCCACCTCGCCGGCGACCGCCGCCGGAACGGGCACGGGGAACTCGAGCAGCATCTGCGCGAGCGCTTTGCCCTGCGGGTCGTTGCGCAAGCTCGCCATGCCACCGCCGCCGAGCGCGTCGTAGAGCATGAAGTTCACGGCATGAACGCCGGGCAGATCGAAGCGCTCGACCTTGCCCTTCCCGCCTTCGAAGAGGTGGGCAAACCACTTTGCGACCGCGCCCTCGGTCAGCGCGGCGCGGATGTAGGGCGCGAACTCGGCCTTGCGCGCCATCACACCGATGTTCGAGTGATTGCCCTTGTCGCCCGAGCGCGCGAAGGCGAGCTTGATCAGCGGAACCGTTTGCGTGGTCGCGTCCGCGCGCGCGTCGACGTTCGGGCGGACGAGCATCTTCGGATCGAAGCCGCCGGACGCGTCGATCGCGCTCGGGAATTGATCGCCGCCGACGTGAACCGTGACCGTGACGTCGCGCTTGGGGATCAGACATGAGAAGTGGCGCACGACGGGCGTCACTTTCGGGCGCAAGCCCGCGTAACCCGAGGTGCCGGGCGCGAAGGACGTACCCGAGGACGTCAGTTCACGCATCATGATTTCGAGCGGTTCCTTGCGCGCGTGTTTGGCGGCGAGTTTCAGGATCGCTTCGCGCGCCCCGACTTTGTGTTTGTGGGCGCCGTAGGAATCTTCGTCGCCCAGGATTTCGATGCTGGTTTCCGTGAACGCGCCCCAGTTGCGCTGGCGGAGGATTCCTTCCATGCGCTTCAGGACCGCCTCGCCGGTGCGGCGCGCTTTCGCCGCGGCGTTGATGCCGCCGATGGCGACGAGGTTGCCGACGCGGAAGCCGTCTTCGTAGGTCGTCGAGCATTTGTAAGTCGCAGTCGGCGGGTAGCCTTTCGCGCCTTTGACGCTGACGCGGTCTTTGCCGACTTGCTCCATTTTTACTTGTGAGAAGTCGCAAACCACATCGGGCAGCATGTAGGCTTGCGGGTCGCCGATTTCGTAGAGCATCTGTTCGCCGACCGTGCCGACGCTGACGAGGCCGCCGGTGCCGTCCGGCTTCGTCGCGACGAAACTTCCGTCGGGCGAGACTTCGGCGATGGCGTAGCCGATCGATTCCCACTCCGGCACTTGCTCCCAGTCGGTGAAGATGCCGCCGCAGGCTTGCGCGCCGCATTCGACAATGTGGCCGGCGAGGCTTCCGCCCGCAAGCTTGTCGACGTCTTTCGGGCCCCAACCGAATTCGTGGATGCAGGCGCCTAGCGTGACCGCCGAGTCGACGCAGCGGCCGGTGACGACGACGTCGGCGCCTTTCGCCAGCGCCGCCGCGATCGGGAAGCCGCCGAGATAGACGTTCATGCTGATCGGTTTTTCCGGCAGCGGTGCGCCGGTGTACATTTCCTTGACGCCTTGCGTCTTCCACTTGTCGAGTTGTGGCAGGACGTCGTCGCCTTCGACATAGGCGACCTTGAGTGCGACGCCTTGCTTGGCGAGCAGCGCTTCGAGTGCCGCGGCGCAGGCCTTCGGGTTCACACCGCCAGCGTTGGCGATGACTTTGATTTTCTTCTCCGCGACCTCGCGCGCGATGCCGGCCATCGTGACGGTGACGAAGTCATGCGCGTAGCCGAAGTTCGGATCCTTTTCGCGCGCGCGGGCCATGATCGACATCGTGATCTCGGCCAGATAGTCGAAGACGAGATAGTCGATCTTGCCTTTTTGCACGAGTTGCGGTGCGGAGGTGAAGCTGTCGCCCCAGAAGCCGCTGGCGCAGCCGATGCGGATGGTCTTGGTCATCAGGTCGCTCTAATCTCAAATTTCGTCATGGCCGGGCTTGACCCGGCCACCCAGTGGCCGCGCGTCTGCGCGGCCGGAAAACTTTTGGAGGTTAGCAACTTCTCAGCGCTGGAGTCTCTCGCGCGCGCCGACGCGCGCGTGCTGGGTGGCCGGATCAAGTCCAGGGCTGTCCGGTTG
>JBGOVA010000189.1:0-8534 GCA_041477875.1 Micropepsaceae bacterium
AAACCGCGGTCATGGCCGCCAGGGCGTGCGGATATGAGAATGCCGGGACGATTGAGTTCCTGGTCGATCACGACAGGAAATTCTATTTCCTTGAGATGAACACGCGCCTTCAGGTCGAGCACCCGGTGACCGAGCTCGTCACCGGCCTCGACCTCGTGGAGCAGATGATCCGCGTCGCCGCCGGCGAAAAGCTGACGCTCCGCCAAGAGGACGTGAAACTCAAAGGCTGGGCGGTCGAGGCGCGCATCTACGCGGAGGACCCGTACCGCAACTTCCTGCCCTCGACCGGCCGCCTGGTGCGCTATCGCCCGCCCGCCGAAGGCGTCACCGCGGGCAAGACGATCCGCAACGACACCGGCGTCTTCGAAGGCGGCGAGATCTCGATCTTCTACGACCCGATGATCGCAAAGCTCTGCACCCACGCGCCCACGCGCGACGCCGCGATCGACTTGATGGCCGACAGCCTCGACCACTTCCACATCGACGGCATCCAGCACAACGTGCCCTTCCTCCAGGCGGTGATGACGCACCCGCGCTTCCGCATGGGCAAGCTCTCGACGAACTTCATCGCTGAGGAATTCAAGGGCGGCTTCCACGGCGCCGACCTCACGGCGGAGCTGAAGGACCGCATGTCCGCCGTCGCGGTGTTCATGCACCTGCGCGAGGAGGACCGCCGCCGCAAGATTTCGGGCCAGGTCGACGGCGCCTCCGCCGTGCCGAAGGATTGGACGGTCACCTTGAACCGCGCCGACGTCTATCCGGCCAAGACCATGACCGAAGGCCGCGACGTCGTCGCCGTGCGCTTGGGCGACGGCAAGGCCCAATCGCGCATGATCGAGGTCGAAAGCACCTGGAGGCCGGGCGAGCCGGTGTTCGTGGGCGAGGTTGCGGGCCTGCCCGTAGCGATGCAGGTGCAGCGCCGCTCCGACGTCTACCGCGTCGTCCATCGCGGCGCGACCGCGTCGATCAGCGTGCGCCGCCCGCGCGTCGCGGCACTCGCCATCTACATGCTCTTCAAGGCCCCGCCCGACACTTCGAAGCTGCTGCTCTGCCCGATGCCCGGCCTGGTGGTTTCGATCAACGCGAGCGTGGGCCAGGAGGTCAAAGCCGGCGAACCGCTCGC
The DNA here is from genome assembly GCA_041477875.1 of Micropepsaceae bacterium. Taxonomy (GTDB): domain Bacteria; phylum Pseudomonadota; class Alphaproteobacteria; order Micropepsales; family Micropepsaceae; genus SZUA-430. The sequence goes on from JBGOVA010000189.1 coordinate 1,124, forward strand.
GGTGGTGGAGGCGATGAAGATGGAAAACGTCCTGCGCGCCGAGCGCGACGGCGTGGTCAAGCGCATCGCCGCGAAGGCGGGCGACAGCCTGCCGGTCGATGCGGTGATTTTGGAGTTCGAGTAGCGGCTACTCGCGCGCCAGGCGAATGGCCGCCGCCGCAAAACATCCCTCGCACGAACCCGCACCGCAGGCTGTTGCGCGCAGGTGACAAGCGGACGCGCAGATTGGGGGACAGAATGCATTATCCCTGTAATGCGCGTTCATCCGTCCGTCGCGTGTGAATTCCGAACTCCCGGTGTTGCAGCCTAGGCCGATAACGTCCCGCCCAAGGGATCTTGGGGGTCTAATGCCGGGGGGAGCCGGTTGGGGGCGGTTGGCGGCGGCTGCGGCCGCAGCGCTGCTCGGCTTCGCGGGCCCGGCCGGCGCGGAGACGCTGCAGGAAACGCTGACCAAGACCTATCAGACCAACCCCGATCTGGCGGCCGAACGCGCGCATGTGCGCGAGGTCGACGAAGGCGTCGCGCAGGCGAACGCAAAATGGCGCCCGTCTTTGTCGCTCGAGAGCGAGGTCGCGCGCTCGGCCGGAAACGGCAAGGACAGCCACGGCAAGTTCGACCTGCGCAGCGAAACCTGGTCGGCCGACGTCGTGGCGACCCAGCCTTTGTTCACCGGCGGGCGCAACGGCACGCAAAAGCGCCTGGCGCTGGCCCGCGTCCAAAGCGCCCGCGCGCGCCTTCGCATCAAGGAGCAGCGGGTGCTCTTGGACGCGGTGGTCGCTTATGTCGACGCGGCGCGCAACGAGGTCGTGCTCGATCTGGCGCGCGCCGACATCACGCTGCTGCAGACTCTGCTGAAAGAGGTTTCCGACCGCCGCGACCGCAAACAGTCGACCGACAGCGACGTCGATCAGACCTTGGCGGCGCTGGAGGCGGCGCGCGCGGAATGCCTGTCGCATCTGGCCGAGCTTGAAGACAGTTGGCGCGCCTATGAGCAGGTCGTGGGCGAGCCGCCCTCCGTGATCGCGCCGCCCGGCGACGCGCCGAAGGTCAACCCTTGCGTCGACGCGCGCAGCGAACGGCTGCGCTCGACGGTGACGTTGCCGGTCGATCTGGTGCCCACGCCCGGCTCGCTGGACGAGGTCGAGAAGGCCGCCCAAGGCAACGTGCCGGAACTCGACGAAGCGCGCGCCGAGGAGGAAGCCTCGCACTATGAAGTGTCGGCGGCCTATGCGGAGCTGTTGCCCCAGGCCTCGCTCACCGCGCGGGTGGGGACGAGCGGCCAGGACTTCTATCCCGAATCGATGCAGCGCGAAGCCTCGGTTAGCGCCGAGCTGACCGTGCCGATCTTCAACACCGGCGCCGAGTGGTCGGAGATCCGCGCCGCGCGCGAGGCGAACAACCGCGCGCGGCTGAACATCACGAGCGTCCAGCGCCAGGTCATGCGCGACGCGCTGCACGCCTGGTACGATCTGGTGGCGATCCGCCCCGTGCGCTCGGTCAACAAGGTGCAGGCCGAGACCTTGCTGCGGGCCTTCGAAGGTTTGCGCAAGGAGATGGCGGACCCAAAGCTGCACCGTTCGGTGACGGACCTGTTGGCGCTGCGCCAGGCGTATCTGGGGGCTCAGACGTCGCTGGTGGGCAGCCAGCACGACGAGGCGGTGGCGATCTATCGCCTGATGGCCGCGACCGGCAACATGAACGCCGCGTTCCTGAAACTGCCCGTCGAACGCTACGACCCTGCCGTCAACCTGAAGGCCCAGGCCACGCGCATCGTCGGCGATTCCATCCACGGCGAGTGAGCCCTGGGAGCGCGGGCGTCCCGCCCGCTCTTCTCTTATTGGATTCAAATTTTGCACAAAACGCTGCGCGCCTGCGCCGCCGACTGCCGACATTTGTAGCCGTCCCTCGAAGCTTGGCTTAACACCCCGGGACTACCCTCCCGTGCGCGTCGAGACCAAAGGGGGATGCCGATGGACCTCGTTCGACCCAAACGTCGACCCAACCGCCCGAGCCCCGGACCCGCGTTCGAAGGCGAACGCGGCACGCAAGTCTTGAAGAGCCCGCCCCGCGGCTGAAGCCCGGGGGCCGCACGAGCCGACACAAAACGCGAACCACAATCGGAGGCGACGATGCTGACCGCGTCCGTCTGTCTGACCCATGCCCGTCGAACGGCGGCGACGACAGCCTTGGCCCTCGCGCTGACGCTGGCGCTCCCCGTGCGCGACGCCGCCGCCGCCAAGCGCGCGTCCGATCGCGCCGAGGCCCATTGCCTGGCGACCGCGATCTATTTCGAAGCGCGCGGCGAGAGCGTCAGGGGCCAGCGCGCGGTGGCCGAGGTGATCTTGGCGCGCGTGCGCACGCCGGGCCGGCCGAAGACGATCTGCGGCGTCGTCTACCAGGGCGCATGGCGCAAGAACCGCTGCCAGTTCTCCTTCGCCTGCGACGGCAGGTCGGACGTCGCGCGCGGGAAAAAGGCCTGGGCCCGCGCCAAGGCGATCGCGGCCGCCGCGTTGCGCCAGAAGGGCAAGAAGCGCCTCGTGCACGGCGCCACCTTCTACCACGCGAGCTACGTCCACCCGCGCTGGTCCAAGCGCATGGTCCGCGTCGCGCAGATCGGCACGCATATTTTCTACCGCCCGAGGCGGGGGAGGTTGTTGTAGAACGTGCTGCCGCGCACACAAGGTGCCCAAGGCGGGTCGCTGCGCCGATCAGTCAGCGAATAGGTTGCAATTTGGCCAGATAAAGCCCGATGCTACGAGGCCCTGGAGCCGCAAGATTTGATCGTGCTCCCTTGAGACAGCGATAATTCGTTTCATAGTGTAGACTTTCAGCGTTCACTACTAGCAGCATCGACACAAACTGATCTAAACTCTGCAGCGACGGACAAGAGGAGAAAAGTCCATGTTCTCCCGCGTAGTGCGGTCAGTTCGGGATCTATCACGCATTTGTTTGATAGGTTTGTTCGTAATAGCACCGCTGGCAACGGCCGCGGTTCCGCGGACGCTTCCTTCGGCACTCGCATCCTTGAACCAATCCCTTCTCCAGGTGCAAGCGCGAGCGTCTGTTCGCGGCGATCTTCCCGTTGACATGGTGGCTGAACTGCAGCGGGCGACGGTGAGCTTGAGATCCATTGTTGGCGACAGCCGGGTGAAACCGTTGGACGAGTACCGGTTGCTCGTCGCGGCATTCTCGTCGGAGTTGGCCGCAATCGCGGTAGAGCAAGATGCGACAAAGGCCACGAATTCTCTCACGAGGTTGACAAAGGACATCACCGAGTTCAACGATGTCGCCTCGAAGGCCCTGCACGCCTTTCCCACGGAAAGAACCTATAAGGTGTTAGTCACGGTCGAGACTGTAAGATCGGGCGTCGAGGTTAAGGGATTCGAGATCAAAGCGAACCCCCGATGCTGCAGGCAACAGAAAGTGTCGTGGTTTCCGTTTTCAGCGCTTTCGAGTCCGACGTCCAGAGACCTTCCGCCGGGCTACTACGTGATCTCTGCAACCAAAAACAAAAAGATCACTGAGCGCGAAGTTGCAATTGGTCTCGATGGTCAAATAGAGGATACTGTACAGATCGACGTTGCCGCTGATGAATAAGGCGTTTCAACTCAAGTTTCAAGCGACAGAATGGAAACGCCTGTTCGCTGTTTCTGTGTGGTTGGCGGCGATAATCGGCTCAGTGCTGACGTTCAATTTGGAGTACGCGCTTGGCGACAATACCAACGTGGCCATTGCGATCCTGGTGCAAGTTGTTTTTGCGGCCCTGATCGCCGTGGCATTTTCCTACGCCAGCAGTCGACTAACCTCGCTGGCCTTCCGCAGAGTCTTGGTAGTTGGTTTTGCCGTTCTCGCGCTTGTGGCGTTCTTCGTATTCTCCTTCTTAAGGGCCTCATGGACGTGCCCCTACGCGACGAACCACGAACTCGTTGTTGGGCAAGACATGTCGGAGGAGGCAACGCAGTATTTCCGCTCCGTCGGGGTGAGTGAGAGGAGCTGCAGCTACGCGATCGCAGAATTTGCCGGAGATACTGCGCGAATTTGGGACGCGAATGAAATAAGAGTGAGGTTTTTTGTCCTCGCTGCGGTGTACTGCTCCGCCTGGTTTGCGCTGGCGGCAATGATTGTAGGTGCAACCTCGCTTGTAACGGCGCCAGCAGCACGCCGCAAGGCGCCAACCGCGGGTGACCCCGGATCGGACGCGAGAGAGGCATGAAACGGGACATTGCAATTGTAGTCGCGATCGTACTGGTTGCTTTTTTTTCGTCGGAAGCGTCGGCAGCGGGTGTCACTGATAATGAAGTATCGACCAGCTTTCAAACTGTGTCTCAGGAGCAGCGCGTCGCCGCGAAGCTGGTTCTCGTTAACGGTGATCAACTCGGCTCGCAGCCCGACGGAGCGGTGACTGTAGGGCGCGGCGCGCTTGGCGCAGCCGTCGCGGGGTTCGACCAACTTGCACGCTCGATGATGATCGAGTTCCTAGTCGGGCACGAGCTCTGGCATCAACAACAGTTCAAGAACATTGGCGCGGTCATTCTCAAAGACGGCGTTGAACAAGGCCGGTTACGGGAATGCCAAGCTGACATGATGTCTGCCCTTTGGCTGTCGAGGCGTCGCTTCGCGCTGGCTGACCCGAAATCGCAGCAGTCTCTGCTCGCCATCGGCACGTCACTTCGGCAGATTGAAGCCCGCGTTGCCGAGTTGACGAAAACTGGAACGTCTGAACACCCGTATCTGTCCGCAAGGAAACGACTGCTCTCCCTCATTGTCGCGGTTCAGGCGGCGTTCTTAGAATTCGGCGCGAAGAACGGCCTGATCCCAAACCAGATTCAGGAGCGGTCTCGCCGTTTCTTGGATCGGTCGGGAAATCGATCCGACGACCTGTGGAGCTGGGCTTATTGCAAAAGACTTGCCCGATTCAGCCAAGGAGTAATTGACCAAGTCCAATTCGACTGGACCCCCGGAGACACCGAAGGCGCGGGGAGAGGGTGGAACAATCACGATACGATTGCGCTGCGGAACACGGCAGACAGATCCATAAAAGTATCGTTGCTGTCGTACAGCGCGCACCATCCAAAGGGTAAGGACGATTATCTAAGCTACCAGTTCGACGACGCAGCGCTGATCGAGGCGGAACTAAAGCCCCAGGAAACCAAATCGTTTCGCACGATGGTGTGGATGGCTGCCTTGCAGGACAACAAGGCAGAGCATCCGCTCCTGCCCTTTGACGAGGAGACACTGGTTTCTGCCGAATTTGTCGGACCGAAACCGATAAAGCCTAGTTGCATGCAGATCGCATTGGATTCGCTGCCGGAGCGCGCCCAAGCTCTGGCGGGCGATCTGTTCGGCCTTGCGGCTGCCGCGCCGGTCGACTTCAAAACGTTGATAGGGGAGCTTGAGACGGATATCGGGACGACCAAGGAATATAAGTCCACGAGCCCGGTAGCGTCTGCAATACACGTGACAGTTCAAATCGATCAAGCTGGTGGCGGGATTGCATCCGCCGACTTCATAAGGACACCAAGCAAGAAGGAGGCTGACGCCAAGTTCGAGTCGTTGGCTGGCGATCTGTCTAAGATTTGCCACGTACAAGGCGTGGTCATTGACCGCGGTGCTAGAGCAGGAACCCTAACTGACATTACCATTCATGATTTTTCCGCCGAGGCCTCCCTCACCTTGATGACGATGAAATTAAAAAAAACGAGGTTCATGAAGACGGACGAATATCTGGTCAGCATCTTTCTGAAGAAGAAGGAGTGGCAATAGCGAACTCACTCATCAAGCCCTGCAACGTCCGACAGCAAACGAGAGTGCGACAGCTGCAAGGAGATCATCCAAACCGCCTGGCGTCTGAGTCCGGCTGACCGCGTCGGCTCAGCCTGGCGACCTACTTCCGCTCAAGCGGCATTCACGTAGCAAGCGGCGACAGAGTTGATTTTAGAGGCGCTTGCGGCTTTGCTTCCTGCCAATGACGAAAGGCGTCCTCCTAAGCCGGGCTGACACGCACTACGACGACGTGCGCGAGGAGCGCTATAACTTCCCGCGCAACTACCTGTCACGCATCCGCGAGATGGTAGGCGACCTCATTGTCTACTACGAACCCAAAAAGGGAGGCGGCTACGGCGCCTATGTTGCGCTGGCGCGCATAACGTCAGTCGATCAGGACCTGGCGAAGGCCGATCACTACTACGCGCGGATCGCGGACTACCTTGAATTCGACCAACCAGTTCCGCTCCGGCGGGGAGACCGAGTCCCTTACGAGAGTTCGCTCCAAACGGAAACCGACCAGATCGGTGGCTACGTTCAGAGCGCGGTGCGCAGGATTCCGGACGATGAGTTTAATGCCATTCTCAAATCGGGATTCGGACAACTTTTGACACCCGCACCAGACGCGCCTCCAACGGGATTTGGAGATGAGCCTGCGGAGTTTCTCCGCCCCTTGATCGAGCAATTGGTGACGCGACCGTTTCGCGAAGCAGCGTTCTCGCGCCGGGTGAAAAGCGCGTACGAAGCGACCTGCGCCTTCACAGGGTTGAACATGAGGAATGGTGGAGGACGCAGTGAAGTGGAGGCGGCCCACATAAAGCCGGTCGCCGGAGGACATACTGGTTCGGATTCGGTTCGCAATGGTCTTGCCCTGTCACGGACGGTGCACTGGATGTTCGACCGAGGATTACTTTCCGTGGACAGCGACTTTCGGATTCTGAAAGCTCGGGGACTTGTTCCGGAGCCTGTCTCGCGCTTGCTCAATCCGAGCGGCGTGATCACGTTGCCCGACAACGCGCGCGAACATCCACATTCCGCCTTCCTCAAGTACCACCGCGACAAGATCTTCAAAGAGGCGCAAAACTGAACTCGGCAGACGCCGCAAGACCTCGCATTTCAGCGCCATTCGTTCTATAATTGTTCTTGGATATGAGCTGCAAGCCCCCGGTCTGAGACGCATGCAATTTGTTGATCACAGCCAAGGAATTGCGGTGGCGGGCGTCAGCCTCATCCGCAACAACATTGCGCTTCCGTTGCGGCAGAAACCGCAGAACTCCGCCAATGTTGCACTATTGCGGTTTGAGGGTGGGGTCCCATTCGCATTTGCAACTGGCGCTGCACTGCAGCGCGCACCCCGCCGCGCGTACCGTCGGATGTGGCATCACATGTGATGGCAGCGTGATGGCAGAAACCGCAGAACGCCGCCATTGTGATGGCGTGATGGATTGGATTGCATCCGATTTCGCATTCGCATCTAGCGCTGCACCGCAAAATTTCGGCAGACTGATGGCATCTCGCCATTGGAGCCTTGCCCCATGACCATCGACACCGCGCCCGTCCGCGCCACCCCCGCCGATCTGCCCTTCGACCCCGCCGCGCTTCGCGCGAAATACCGCGCCGAGCGCGACCGGCGCCTGCGCGCCGACGG
>JBGOVA010000129.1:0-13268 GCA_041477875.1 Micropepsaceae bacterium
AGAGCAGCCGGCGCGCCTTGTCGAGGCTTACGTTATCCGGCCAGCTATTGAGGGGCGCGAAGCGCTGTGTGCCCGAGGCCGCGCCGCCGCGACCATCGCCGATGCGATACGTGCCCGCACTGTGCCACGCCATGCGTATGAATAACGGCCCGTAGTGGCCATAGTCGGCCGGCCACCACTCCTGCGATGCCGTCATCACCGCATGCAAATCCTTGATCACGGCGTTCAGGTCGAGGCTCTTGAATTCCTCCGCATAGTTGAACGCCCTGCCCATCGGATCGCACGCGGGCGAGTTCTGATGCAGAATTTTCAGGTTGAGTTGGTTCGGCCACCAGTCCGCGTTGCTGCGGCCTCCAACCGACGTGTGCCTGCGCGCGCCGCCCGACACCGGGCACTTTGTTTCGGTTGACAAGTTCGCCTCCTTCACAATGTGGAATGAGCGAAACAATAGCGGGACTGCCCGCTGAGTCAATACATTAGAACAATTCTAAAACCCTTGATGGAGCAGTCAGCCGCGAGGCTTGAGCCGCACCACGACCTCGACGCGCTCGATCTCGGTTCCCGCAGGCGCCTTGGGCAGCCCGTCGATCCGCACCGTGTCGCCTGGGATGTCCATCAGGACCGCCTGATCCTCGAGATAAAAATGATGGTGGTCGCCGGTGTTCGTGTCGAAATAGGTCTTGTCGCCGTCGACGATCACCTGGCGCAGCAGACCTGCGCTCGTGAATTGATGCAGCGTGTTGTACACGGTCGCCAGGGACAATTCGGCGCCCGCCTTGCCCGCCTCGCCGTGCAAGCTCTCGGCGGTCACATGCCTGTCGCCGGTGGCAAAGAGCACCTTGCAGAGTGCGATACGTTGGCGCGTCGGCCGCAAACCGGCCGCACGCAGTTTCGCAACCAGATCGCTTTTGTGCGCCGAAGCTCTTGATAACGTTGAACGCATTGCTTGCTGGGAACTCGTGTCTTGAGAGGGCGAACAGCCTCATGCTACGCATGGCGCTCAGGTATTTCTTAGCACCCAACCCCGCTTGCGCTCTTTTGAATAGCTCAAAACTGCGCTGAAGGGAAATCGGAGGGTTAACCCTCAATGTCAAGTGCACAGTCGGAGGCGAGCCCGTCCATGGCCGACACGTCCGGTAGCTCCTTCAAGCAGCGCAACACCTTCGATTTCCACGCTCTCCTTGAGTGTGCGCACGGCCGACTGTTCGGCGCGGGCAACCCCAGGCTGCCCCTGCCGCCGATGCTGATGTTCGATCGCATCACCCACATCGCCGACCGGGGCGGCGTGAACGACAAAGGCCAGATCGTCGCCGAGTTCGACATCAAGCCCGATCACTGGTTCTTCAAATGCCACTTCGAATCGGACCCGGTCATGCCTGGTTGCCTCGGCCTTGATGCCATGTGGCAGATGGTGGGCTTCTTCCTCGGCTGGCTCGGCGGCAAGGGCCGCGGCCGCGCCTTGGGCGTGGGCGAGGTCAAATTCACTGGCATGGTCCTGCCCGACGCAAAGCTCGTGAGTTATGTCATCGACCTGCGGCGCGTCATCATGCGCAAGCTCGTCTTGGGCATCGCCGACGGCGTGATGAAGGTCGACGGCAAGACCATATACGAAGCCAAGGATTTGCGCGTCGGCCTGTTTGTCGACGGCGCCGCGCCGGAACCTGCGTAAGTTCGGGTCCCGCAACATTTGAGCGAGTGATCGCCGCGCGGGCGCTGCCTGCGTCGGCCAACAGGGGTTGAACATCATGAGGCGCGTTGTCGTCACCGGCATGGGCATCGTCAGCTCGATCGGCAACAACACGCAGGAAGTCGTCGCCTCGCTGCGCGAAGCCAAGCCCGGCATCGTGACCGCCGAAGACTACAAGCGCATGGGTTTTCGCAGCCAAATTCACGGCAGCCTGAAGGTCGACCTCGACACCGCCGTCGACCGCCGCGCCCGCCGCTTCATGGGCGACGGCGCCGCCTACACCTGGATCGCGATGAACCAAGCGATCGCGGACGCCGGCCTCGAACCCAAGGACGTCTCGAACGAACGCACCGGCTTGATCGTGGGCTCCGGCGGTCCGTCGACGAAAGCGATCGTCGCCGCCGCCGACATCGCACGTACCGAACCCGTGAAGGGCCCCAGGAAAGTCGGCCCCTTCGCCGTGCCGAAGGCCATGTCCTCGACATGCTCCGCCAACCTCTCGACCTGGTTCAAGACCAAGGGCGTGAACTATTCGATCTCGTCCGCGTGCTCGACCTCCGCCAACTGCATCGGCAACGCCTACGAAATGATCCAATGGGGCAAACAGGACGTGATGTTCGCCGGCGGCGGCGAAGAACTTGACTGGACGCTCTCCGTCCTCTTCGACGCCATGGGCGCGATGTCGTCGCGCTACAACAACACGCCTGAAAAGGCGAGCCGCGCCTACGACAAGAACCGTGACGGCTTCGTCATCTCGGGCGGCGGTGGAATCTTGATTCTCGAAGAACTCGCCCACGCCAAAGCGCGCGGCGCGAAGATTTACGCCGAGCTGACCGGCTACGGCGCGACCGCAGATGGTGCCGACATGGTGGCGCCTTCCGGCGAGGGCGCAGTGCGTTGCATGCGGATGGCGGTTGAAGCCGCGAAGGCGCAAATCGACTACATCAACCCGCACGCGACCTCGACGCCGATAGGCGACATCCCCGAAATCAAGGCGATCAAGGAAGTCTTCGGCAAACACATCCCGCCGATCAGCGCCACGAAATCCCTGACCGGCCACAGCCAGGGCGCGGCCGGCGTGCACGAGGCGATTTATTCGATCCTGATGCTCCAAAACGGCTTCATCTGCGAAAGCGCGAACATCGAGGAAATCGATCCCGAGGTCGCCGACGCACCCATCGTGCGCAAGCGTATCGACAACGCAAAGATCAACGCCGTGCTTTCGAATTCCTTTGGTTTCGGCGGCACCAACGCTTGCCTCGTTTTCCAGCGTTACAACTGACCCGCGCGAACCGGGGGAATTGGCACAAGGACATGACCAGCCCTTCGAAACTGATGGCCGGGAAACGCGGCCTGATCATGGGCGTCGCCAACGACCATTCGATCGCCTGGGGTATCGCGCAAGCGCTGCATCAGCACGGCGCGGAATTGGCTTTCACCTATCAAGGCGAGGCATTCGGAAAGCGTGTAAAGCCGCTGGTCGAAACGATCGGTGCAAAACTGGTGCTCCCCGCCGACGTCGAAAACGACCAATCGCTCGAAGCCGCCTTCTCAGAACTCGAACGCCAGTGGGGCGGTCTGGACTTCCTGGTCCATGCCATCGCTTTCTCCGACAAGAGCGAGCTCAAGGGCCGCTACGTCGACACGACGCGCGAAAACTTCCGCCGCACGCTGGAAATCTCCTGCTACTCCTTCACCGACGTCGCCCGCCGGGCCTCGCACCTGATGAAGGCGGGCGGTGCAATGATCACGCTGACCTACGCGGGCTCGACGCGCGTGATGCCGAGCTACAACGTGATGGGGGTCGCCAAGGCCGCGCTCGAAGCCTCGGTGCGTTACCTGGCGGCCGACCTTGGCCGCGACCAAATCCGCGTCAACGCGATCTCGCCCGGCCCCATGCGCACGCTTGCCGGCTCCGTCGTCGGCGACGCGCGCCTCGTCTTCAGATGGAACAAGAACCATTCGCCGCTCAAGAAAACCATCGAGCTCCCGCATGTCGGCGGCGCCGCGCTCTATCTGCTGAGCGACCTTTCCGCCGGCGTCACCGGCGAAATCCACTACGTCGATGCGGGCTACAACGTGATGGGCATGCCCGCGACTCCGGAATTGAAAGCCTTAAGCGCAAACGATGCGGGCGATAACTAGGTCGCGGCTCTCAGCACGCGCAGCGCCGCAGCGACCTCGTCCATGTGATTCAATACGCGCACGGCGCCCGCGCCGTGCAAGCGTTCGTGCTGATCGGGCAAGCAATGCGGCCCGCCGACGAAACCCCAAACCGTCATACCCGCCGCTATGCCGGCCTTAACGCCGTTGATGCTGTCTTCGATCACGATGCAGCGCACCGGTTCGATCTCAAGGCGTTCGGCCGCAAGCAAGAACAGATCGGGCGCAGGTTTGCCGCGCGCGACGTCGTCGCCGGAGTAGACATGCCCGTTGAATTCGGCGGCGAGCCCAAGCTTCGCGATCTTCCCGTGAAGTTCGACCTTGGGGCTCGACGAGGCCACGGCCTTCGGGCCTCGAAACACGCGCGCGGCATCGACAGCACCCGCAATGGGGCGAATGTCCCCGAGCACGCGCCGCGTGATTTCGGCACTCAGATCCTCGATGAACCCGGAAGGCAGAGGCACGCCGCGTTGCGCTCGATGATCGGCGTCGAGCGCCTCGCTCCAATCCCTGACGGCGAGGCCCTGGAAGCGCGCCTTGTAGGCGTCGCTGTCAAACAAAAGCCCGAGGCGTTTCATCGCCTCGAGCTCGACTTCATGTGCGATCGTTTCGCTGTCGATCAGGACGCCGTCGCAATCGAAGATGACGGCGTCCATGGAGGTCAACCCTCGGCGGCTCTGTCGCCGCCCTCGTCGGCCAGTTCCTTGCCGGTCGTCTGATCGACGACCTTCATGGAGAGCCGCACCTTGCCGCGGTCGTCGAAGCCCAAGAGCTTCACGAACACCTTGTCGCCTTCCTTCACGACGTCGCTCGTCTTCGCGACCTTCTTGCGGGCGAGCTGCGAGATGTGCACCAACCCGTCGCGCGCGCCGAAGAAGTTCACGAACGCCCCGAAGTCCATGATCTTGACGATCTTGCCTTCGTAGATCTCGCCGACCTCGGGCTCCGCCACGATCGATTTGATCCACTTGAGCGCCGCCCGGATGGATTCGCCGTTCGCGGACGCGACCTTCACCGTGCCGTCGTCGTTGATGTCGATCTTGGCGCCGGTCTTTTCCACGATCTCGCGGATCACCTTGCCGCCCGAGCCGATCACTTCGCGGATCTTGTCGGTCGGGATGGTGATCACCTCGATGCGCGGCGCATGCTCGCCGAGTTCCGCGCGCGCACCCGTGATCGCCTTGCCCATCTCGCCGAGGATGTGCAAACGCCCGTCCTTCGCCTGATTGAGCGCGACGCGCATGATCTCTTCGGTGATGCCGGTGATCTTGATGTCCATCTGCAGCGACGTGATGCCGGTTTGCGTGCCCGCCACCTTGAAGTCCATGTCGCCCAGATGATCTTCATCGCCCAGGATGTCCGACAGAACGGCGAAACGCTCGCCTTCCTTGATCAGACCCATCGCGATACCCGCGCAAGCGCTCTTCAGCGGCACACCCGCATCCATGAGCGACAGCGACGCGCCGCACACGGTCGCCATCGACGACGACCCGTTCGACTCCGTGATCTCCGACACGATGCGAACCGTGTAGGGGAAGCTTTCCTTCGCCGGCATCACCGGATGGAGCGCGCGCCACGCCAGCTTGCCGTGGCCGATTTCGCGCCGCCCTGGCGCGCCGATGCGCCCGGTCTCACCCACCGAAAACGGCGGGAAGTTGTAGTGCAGCATGAAGTGCTGCTTGTACGTCCCTTCGAGCGAGTCGACATACTGCTCGTCCTCGCCGGTGCCGAGCGTCGTGACCACGAGCGCCTGCGTCTCGCCGCGCGTGAACAGCGCCGAGCCGTGCGTGCGCGGCAGAACGCTGACTTCGCTGACGATCGGTCGCACGGTCTTCCCGTCGCGTCCGTCGATACGCTTGCCGGTGTCGAGGATGTCGTTGCGCACGATGGCGGCTTCGAGATCCTTGAACAACCCGCCCACAACGAGCGGATCGGCCTTCCCTTCGCCCGCGAACTCTTCCATCACGCGCTTCTTCACCGCGCCGATCTTGTCGTAGCGCACCTGCTTTTGGCGCTCGCGATAGGCGGCACGCACATCGGTTTCCGCCATTGCCTTGATCTTCGCGAGAAGCGGAGCATTCTCGGGCGGATTGTGCTCGCGCGGGTCCTTCGCCGCGCGTTCGGCGAGGCGGATGATCGCTTGGATCACCGGCTGCATCGAGCGGTGGCCGAACATGACCGCGCCCAGCATCACGTTTTCCGGCAATTCCTTGGCTTCAGATTCGACCATCAGCACTGCATCGCTCGTTCCCGCGACGACGAGGTCGAGCGTGGATTCCGGCATCTTCTCGATCAGCGGATTGAGCACGTATTCGCCGTTGATGTAGCCGACGCGCGCCGCGCCGATCGGTCCCATGAACGGAGCGCCGGACAGGGTCAGCGCCGCCGACGCCGCGACCATCGCAACGATGTCGGGATCGTTCTCGAGATCGTGCGACAACACCGTCGCGATCACCTGCGTGTCGCAACGATAGCCCTCGACGAACAACGGACGGATGGGGCGGTCGATCAAACGTGACGTCAGCGTCTCGCGCTCGGTCGGGCGACCTTCGCGCTTGAAATAGCCGCCCGGAATGCGGCCCGCGGCGAACGTCTTTTCCTGGTAGTTGCAGGTGAGGGGGAGGAAATCGATACCGGCCTTCGGTGTCTTCGCCGACACGACGGTGCAGATCACCGTCGTTTCGCCGAGCGTCGCGAGCACCGCGCCGTCGGCCTGGCGCGCCATGCGCCCGGTCTCGAGAACGAGCTTGCGCCCGCCCCACTCGAGTTCTTCTCTTTGGATATTGAACATATGCTTTCAGTCCTGATTTTGCCGCCGCCGGATTGCGGACGGCCATTCGCTGCTCTGCAGTGAAAAATGTTGCGCCGGTGGCGCGGAAATGCGGCCGCGCGCGAACTCTCGCGCACGGTCTTGCGTGAAGGGGTTGGGCAGGGTGAGGTCGAGCCTCTCGCCCGTCGTCATCGGGGGCTTAACGCCGGAGGCCCAGTTTGCCGATGAGCGCCTCATAGCGCGCTTTGTTTGTGTTCTTGAGGTAGTCGAGCAATTGCCTGCGCGTCGACACCATCTTCAACAGTCCACGCCGCGAATGGTTGTCCTTGACGTGCGCTTTGAAATGGTCGGTCAGGCTGTTGATACGTTCGGACAGCACCGCGACCTGAACTTCCGGCGAGCCGGTGTCGCCCTCTTTGACGGCGTACTGCTTGATCACTTCGGTCTTTCGCTCTGGATTCAGCGACATCGGGAAATCATCCTCGTGTTGAGAAGTTGAACACCCGCGTCGGCCTCAACTCCCCCCGATCGAAGGCGGTGATCGCTACTGGATCGCCCCCACGGCTGCGGCAGAAAACGGGGTGAGCCTCTGGGGCCTCACCCTCTGCAACGGCCTCTTCACGCAGAGAGACTCGGCCACGCGCGAGAATCGCCTGACCCAACCTGAGCTGGGCGGCTTCCTGATCCGTCACGGCCAACCCCGGGATGTCGTCCAGGGCGGTCGCAAGCGGCATGAGCAAGCGCTTGGCGGCGCCTCCTTTAGCAGATTCTTCGAGCGTTTCCAGGGAAATCGCGGCTTTGAGGGAAAACGGCCCCACCGCCAGCCGGGTCAAGGCCTGCACGTGACCAAGGCAGCCCAAAGCACGGCCCAAATCCCTGGCAAACGCCCGCACATAGGTCCCTTTGCCGCACACCATTTCGAAGACCGTACGGTCGGCATTCGGCAGATCCACGACCTCGATCCGGTGGACTTGCGCAAGTCGCGGTTCCAGCACGACCTCTTCGCCCTCGCGCGCGAGATCGTAGGCGCGCTCGCCGTCAACCTTCACCGCCGAGAACGCGGGTGGCGTCTGCATGATCGCACCGACAAACGAGGGCAAGGCGCGCAAGATGTCATCGAGTGCGGGGCGACGGTCGCTCTCGCGCGTGACTGGGCCTTCCGCATCGTCGGTGGTGGTCTCCGCGCCCCAGCGCACGGTGAAGCGATAGGTCTTCCGCGCCTCGACCAGATAGGGGACCGTCTTCGTCGCCTCGCCGAACGCGAGCGGTAAGACGCCGTTCGCGAGCGGATCGAGCGTTCCCGCGTGCCCGGCCTTGTTCGCGTTGAGCAATCGCCGCGCGATCGCCAGCGCTTTCGTGGATGTCACTCCCAACGGCTTGTCAAGAATGAGCCAGCCGTGAATGGCCTCGCCTTTAGTCCTCGCCATCTGCCGCTTCGCGCGCCGCCTTTAAATCGCGGGCGACTTTCTCCGACCGGAGCAGTTCCTCGATGTGGCGCGCTTCGTCGAACGACCTGTCCGGCACGAACGTCAAGGTAGGCGCATAGCGCAACTGCAAAGCTTGTCCGACTCGCGAGCGCAAATAGGGCGCGGAGCGATTGAGGCCCTTCATGACGTTCTCGACGTGCTCGCCGCCGAGCGGAAGCGAGAACACGGTCGCGTTCTTGAGGTCCGGACTGATCCGAACCTCCGAGATGGTGATCGAAACGCCGGCGAGCGCGGGATCGCGCAATTCGCCCCGCATCAGCACGCCCGCAAGCACGTGACGAATCTCCTCCGCCACGCGCAACTGACGTTGACGCGGACCGGCCGGATTCTCGGAACGTGGTTTTTTGCGGGCCATAAAGAGCGGGTCTTCTATAGACCTTTGCCCTCCAATCCAAGCCTCACGACGGCTCGTAACCGAACGCCTTGACCCAGCGTTCAAGCATCGGCAAATGCGGCTCCAGGAAACCCCTGTAATTCCGCCACTTGCCGCGCGCCGAGCCATAGAGAGGCTTGACGACCTGCGCCGCGCTCGGCGTGCCGATCGCCCGCTTCCTCGCGGTCTCGGCATAGTCGCGAACGGCGTCGTCCCATTCGACGCCGAGAAACGCAAGCAGGTCACGCACGGTCGGCTCGAAATCGTCGATGAGCGACTCGTACTTGAGTTCGTGCACCTGCAGCGGAAACCTCGCGCGGCTCTCCTGGACAAGCCTCATCACCGCATCGTAGTAGGCCGTCGCCGTGTCGAGTTTGAGCAGCTGAAACATCGCCGCATTCATGCCGAAGCGCTGCTGATAGCAGCTCAAGACGACGTCGCGCGGATCGCGTAGCGCGAGAACGATCTTGGCCGACGGGAACAGCCGATAGATCAGCGGTAGCAGGATCGCGTTCAACGGCAGCTTGTCGACGAACACCGATTTGATCGGCGTGTTCAAAAGCCCTGCTTTGACCTGCTGCCAATAGAGTGCGCGCAAACGCTCGATCTCTTCGTCGGGCAATGCCGCCCATCTCTCGAACGCATTCCACGGCGTGACGAGAGCCTCGCACGCATCGATCAACGTGTCGCGCTCTTCAAGCGTGGTGATCTGCGGATGTGACGCCAGAATCTGATCGAGCAGCGTCGTACCGGATCGCGGGAACCCCACCAGGAAAACCGGCTCCCGTTCGCGCGATGGCGGCGCATCGCGCCACGACGTGACGTCAAGACCGGAAACAAACCCAGTCAGGCGCGCCACCGTTTCAGGCGCCATCGGCCCGCGATCGCGCGCGAACGCCGCGCCGTGCTGCGCGTGCTGCAAGCCGTTGGCGCGCGAGAACGCCGCGAAGGCGTCGGCGAAACGGCCGAGCTTGTCATAAGCCTCGCCGAGCGCCCCTTCCGTCACGACCCGGTTGGTCGGCGTCAGGCCGCTATGACGCAGCAACGCTTCGAGCTCGACCGCGGCCTCGGACGGCTTCTCGTCGCGCAGCTTCACGCGCGCCCGCGTCAGCAACGCCGAAACGTTCTGCGGCGCGACCCTCAGCGCACGCTCCGCCAGGCGTCGCGCGTCGTCGAGCCGGTGCTCCTCCTCCGCGATCCGCGCCAACCCCGCGATCGGCTCGGCATAGTTGGGCTCCAACACGACCGCGCGTTCATACGAGCGCTTCGCCGTTTCGCGGTCGCCTATGTCGAGCAGCACGTTGCCGAGATTGTTGTGCGCGATCGCGAAGCGCCGGTCGACCTGGAGCACGGCCTCGAGCACCATGCGCGCGTCGTGCAGACGCCCGCTTGCACGATAGGCCGCCGCCAAATTCACCAGCACATGTGCATGCGCGGGCATCGCCTCGCGCGCGCGCTCATAAAGTTCGATCGCCCCCGCCATGTCGCCGCCTTCCATGCGGATGCTGCCGAGGATCATCAGCGCGTTGGCGTCCTCGCCGTATTGGCTGAGCACCGTCTGGCACAGATCCGCAGCCTCGCCCCAGGCGCGGCGTTGGAATGCCGCGGCCGCGCGCTGCACAAGCTCGACGTTGGAGGGTGCCTTCACCATGCCGGAAAATTGCGCGAAGAACCGAGAGCGCGCAAACAAAAAGAATGCGTACGCTTTATTCCAGCACGAACTCCGCTCGCGGACGGATCAATGTACCCGTAGCGCGCTGCTCGAACGCATGCGCGATCCAGCCGACGGAGCGCCCCATGGCAAAGAGCGCGAGCGCGGCGCCTTGCGGCAAATCGAAACTGCGCTCGATCGCCATGAGACCGAAATCCACGTTGGGCTCCACCCCCGCCATCGAGCGCGCAGCGTCGAGCGTCGCCGCCATCGTTGCATCGAGCTTCGCGGCCGAGATCAACTCCGCGCCGCGCGGATCGCCGTCGCGATAGAGAAAATGGCCGAAGCCTGGGATCAACTCGCCACGCTGAAGGCGCGCGGCGACGACCGCCGCCGCATCGCCGTGCGCATCGATCTGCGCCAGGAATGCGCGCACCCGTTCCGTCGCGCCGCCATGCATCGGCCCGCTGATCGCCGCAAGCCCCGCGAGCGCGCAATGGGTCAACCCCGCGCCGGTCGACGCCACGACCCGCACCGCGAACGTCGACGCATTGAGCTCGTGATCGGCAAGCAGCACGAGCGCCCGCCGGATCATCTCCGCGGCCTTTGGCTTGCGCCAAGCGGCGGCAATCGCGCGATGGATCGGTCCCTTGAGCGGCAACTCGATCCCCGCAACCGCGGCAACCACCGCCAACACAAGCTGCGCCGCGGCGCGAAACGCATGCGGCCCCGGCTTGCCGGTGCTCGGCGTTTCCTGCGGCGTCAGCAGCGCCAGAAGCAGGCTCGCGCGATCGGACGCGCGCGACGACGCATATCTCGCAACGTCAAGCCAACCGGGTACTTCGCGCGGATCGAACGACACCGCCGCGAAGGGATCGTCCTCGCCGGTATTCCACAATAGCCGTGCCGCATCCTCGAGCGTCGCACGGCGCGAAAACGCGACGGCATCCTCGGAACGATAGAACAACCGCTCGCCTTCGAAATGTGTGATGCGCGACTTCAACACCGGCAATCCGAAATCAAGCGCTGTGGCCGCGGCCGCCCGCGGCCTGCGCATCCGCGTCTTGCGCGCGATCAGCCCCTGCACATCGCGCGCGGAATAGAGGCTCGCCTTCGGCACTGTCGGATGCGCGACCGAACGTACGAGCCCGCGGCTCACATACGCGTAGAGTGTGTTGCGGCTCACACCCAAAGCCTTCGCCGCCGCCGCCGCGTCGATCAACCCTTCCGCCCCCTTCAGAACCGCTCTTTTGCTCGCCGATCGTGTCATATTGATATATTGATTCAAGATTGACGACAGAGATTGCAGCATCCACGTTTTGGTTCATCATGGAAAGAGAGAAATCGGGATGCGCCAGAGCGAGACGAAGCCCGGCCTCGACAATGTGATCGCGGCCAACACGATCCTAAGCCACGTCGATGGCGAAGCCGGACGCCTCATCATCCGCGGCTATGATGTCGAAGACCTGGCGGGTCGACTGTCGTTCGAAGAAGCGACCGCGCTTCTTTGGCAAGGCTACGTTCCGGCGGCATCGGACGCACGGCAACTCGCCAGCACGCTCGGCCGGGCGCGCATCAAGGCCTATGCCCGCTTCACGCCGCTCTTGCGAAATCTCAAAGGCTTGACCGCGACGGAAGCCATGCGCCTCCTCCTCGCCTCGCTCCCTGACGGCACACGCGACGACGATCCCATCGACGTCTTGGCCGCCGCGGGCGTCGCGGCCCCCTTCGCAATGCGCGTTGTCGTCGGCGCTGCCCCAGTGCCGCCTGACGCATCGCTCTCCCACGCGGCCGACGTCCTACACATGGTCCGCGGCGAGCCGGCCGACGCCGACGAGATTCACGCCTTCGACACGTATCTCGTCACGGTCATCGACCACGGTCTGAACGCCTCGACCTTCGCCGCGCGCGTCGTGGCTTCGACCGCGGCCGGGCTGGCGTCATCCATTGTCGCAGCTCTCTGTGCGCTCAAGGGTCCGTTGCACGGCGGCGCGCCCGGTCCCGTCCTCGATATGCTCGACGCCATCGGTGACGCGGACGAGGCCGACGCCTGGATCGCCGACGCGCTCAAAAGCGGAAAGCGCCTGATGGGCTTCGGCCACCGCGTCTACCGCGTGCGCGACCCCCGCGCGAGCGTTCTCAAAGCGACGGTTGCAAAGCTCAAGGACCGCGACAACCGCATCGTCTTCGCTGAGGCGGTTGAAGCCGCCGCCCTGCGCGCGCTGCGCGACTACCGATCCGAGCGCCGGCTCGACACGAACGTCGAGTTCTACACGGCCTTGTTGCTGGAAGCGCTGGCGATCCCGCGCGAAGGCTTCACCCCCATATTCGCCATCGCCCGTACCGCGGGCTGGATTGCGCACGTGCGCGAGCAGGAAGTGACCGGCCGCCTCATGCGCCCGCAGTCGCGCTACGTTGGACCGTGGCCGGTGAAGGCAGCTTAGTCGAAGCGGGCGCTTACTGGAGCGTCCGCTTGATCGTCTCGACCTCGAAGCACTCGATCTCGTCGCCCTTTTGGATGTCTTGGTAGTTCTCGAAGGCCATGCCGCATTCCTGGCCGGCGACGACTTCGCGCACTTCGTCCTTGAACCGTTTCAAGGTCGAGAGCGTGCCCTCGTGGATCACCACCTTGTCGCGCAGCAAACGAACCTTGTTGCCGCGCAAGACCTTGCCTTCCGTCACGCGGCAGCCCGCGACCTTGCCGACCTTCGTGATGTTGAAGACTTCCAAGATCTCGGCATAGCCCAGGAAATTCTCGCGCAAAGTCGGCGACAACATTCCCGACAGCGCGGCCCTAATGTCGTCGATGATGTTGTAGATGATCGAGTAGTAGCGGATCTCGACGCCGTCGCGCTTGGCCATGTCGCGCGCTTCCGCCGTCGCACGCACGTTGAACGCGATGATCGGCGCGCCCGAGGCGCGGGCCAGAATAATGTCGCTTTGGGTCACGCCGCCGACGCCCGCATGAAGGACCTGCGCCTTCACCTCCGCCGTCGAAAGCTGTGAGAGAGCCGCCGATATCGCCTCGACCGAACCTTGTACGTCGGATTTAACGACCAGGGGCAGGATTTTCGTCTCGCCCGCACCGCGTTGCGCCAACACTTGATCGAGCGACGCACGCCCGCTCGCGTGCGTCC